>NZ_CAXAXI010000011.1:0-97197 GCF_963972995.1 uncultured Altibacter sp. | reverse complement strand
TTGAGCCTATGTCCGTCTTTATCAAATGCCGTTTTTCGATCCCGCTTATTGTTTTTTAGCGAGGTGATCATGGCCGCAACTGAACCTCCAAATCCCATAATAGTGTTTTTATATGGTACGGATAAAGTTTCTAAAATGTTACAAAACAAATTTTTTTTCGGCAGTAGGCGCGCGTACACATCTGTATATTAGAAAGATAGTCTTTTTATTTTTTCTTCCTAACTCGTTTTAAAATCAGGAAATTCTGCGGATTTATCCCCAAACCGCTTACTTTTTTATTGACAAATCGCACTGCCATGTCGTAAAATAAGGGAACTATGGGTGCTTCACTAATCACGATAGAATCCATTTTGGTGTAGACTTCTTTTCGCTCTTCAATGTTAGACAAGGTCATGGAACGTTGATATAAGCTGTCGAATACCGTATTCTTGAAATGTGTATAATTGGGGCCGTTAGGTGTAAAATTAGGGCTATAGAATAATGACAGATAGTTCTCGGCATCCGGATAATCGGCGATCCAGCTCGCACGAAAAATATCCAGTTCACCGCTGCTTTTCATTTGTCGTAAGGTTGAGGGTGGCACCACATCTATAGTTACCGAAATCCCCAATTTTTGAAGCTCTCTTTGAATGTATTCACACAGGTCCAGGTATTGACTATTGGTTCCAATAACAATTTCGGGACGCTCGTCTCCCGTTTCTGCTTTGTATTCCTCAATTAACTCACGCGCCAGGGCTGGATTATAATCGTAGCCTTTAATAGATTCATATCCGGGTAAACCTTTCGGAATAAAGCCATGAGTGGCAGGAATACCTACACCATTTCGTAGATACATGACCATTTTAGAACGGTCGAATCCGTAATTGATCGCTTGTCGTAAAGCTTTGGACTGTATCTCCGTAGTTTCGCTATCCAAGTAAAAACCCAGATATTCTGTGTTGAGAAATGGACCTTTAATAAGGTAGAATTCGTCTTGATACGCCGGCTGAAGCTGTCCGGTGGTAGTAAGGATCTCATCTTTATAGGAATTATCTAAACTGTTAAGAAAATCCAGTTTTCCCTGTACAAATTGTAAGAACTCACTTTGCTTATCGGGTAAGAACGTAATTGCCACCGCCTCAAGGTACGGTAATTTGTTTCCCGCGGCATCGGTCTCAAAGTAGAGTGGATTCTTCCGAAGGACCAGTTTTACATTTTCTTCCCACAATTTTAATTGAAAAGGACCGGTCCCTACAGGATTTCTTCGGAATTCAGTACCGTAGTGATCCACAGCTTCTTTGGGAACGACCGAGCAATAGCGCATGGATAATAACCCAAGAAAGGCCGGAAAAGGTTGTTTTAACTGAATGACGAAAGTGGTATCATTGACTGCTCGATACGATGCTACATGTTGCATGACCCAACTACCGGAGGAAGCAACCTTCTCATCTGTGAGACGGTCAAAACTATAAGTAAAATCTGAAGCAACCACTTTTCTCGTCTCATTCGCTCCAAAGACCTTATTCCTATGAAAATAAACATCGTCTCTCAGATAGAACGTATAGGTAGCTGTAGAATCGTTCACTTCCCAACGTTTTGCGATATCTGGTGTAATATTGAGTGAGTCATCCAATTGTACCAGCCCATTGTAAAGTTGATTCGTAGGCCATATGATCTGTGGGTTTCTTGCAAAAGCAGGGTCTAAGGTTGGGATGTTACTATGTTCGTTGTAACGAAATACCTTGTCGCTATCAACTGAAGACCTATCCTTGCAGCCAATAAAAAGGAAAAGGTAAAAAAGAAGGAAAATGGCACGAAGTAAGAAGTTGGGAGCAGGAAGCATTACTATTTAATTTTATTTTTAAAGGCTATCATCATATTCATTAAATGAAAAGATTCTGAATACCTAGATTGAAATTCACTTTTTGAAATATAATTTCGGAGGTTCGCTTTGTGAAGGCAAGTTACAACTTCAGCTAGTGAACGAATACTATAGCCCATAAATTTTTTAAACTCTTTTTCAGATTGGCAAATACAACCTTCCGCAATATTAAGTGCTATAGAATCTCCTGAACGTGCAATTTGTGATGCGAGATTAAATTTCTCTTTTTCAGGAAACATTAAAGAAAGGCGGTTAAGCTCTTCTCCTAGATCCATGGCTTTTTGCCAAATAATTAGTTTTTCAAATTTAAACTCCATAGATAAGACATTTGGCTGGGGAGTTGCTGAATTAAAGATAACCATTTTTAAAATCGCCTACAATCTCAAGATAAGCCAACTTCCAACACCCCACTTCCCACTTCAACATATCTTTGTATCTTTGCGCCCAATTGATAAAGCAGAGTAATGAACGCTACAAAAAAAGTTGCATTTTACACTTTGGGCTGTAAATTGAATTACAGCGAAACCTCCACCATTGCTAGAAATTTTAAGCAGGAGGGGTTTGACCGTGTCGATTTTAACGAAAAAGCAGATATCTACGTAATTAATACGTGTAGTGTTACCGAAAATGCCGACAGACGCTTTAAGAACATTGTAAAACAAGCCCAACAATCCAATCCCGAAGCTTTTGTGGCAGCTATTGGTTGCTATGCACAATTAAAATCGCAGGAATTGGCAGATGTTAATGGTGTAGACTTGGTGTTAGGTGCCACCGAAAAATTCAAGATCACAGACTATCTTAATGATCTTTCCAAGAACGACCTAGGAGAAGTGCATTCTTGTGAAATTGAGGCAGCCGATTTCTATGTGGGATCGTATTCCATTGGAGATCGCACCCGAGCTTTCTTAAAGGTGCAAGATGGTTGCGATTACAAGTGTACGTACTGTACTATTCCCTTGGCACGAGGAATATCTCGAAGCGATACAATGGAAAATGTTCTAAAGAACGCCCAAGAGATCTCAGCACAGGGCATACGTGAGATTGTACTTACAGGAGTGAATATTGGAGACTACGGTAAAGGAGAATTTGGCAATAAGAAACATGCACACACATTTTTAGATCTTGTAAAAGAATTGGATAAAGTTCCCGGTATCGAACGTCTTCGTATCTCATCCATAGAGCCTAACCTATTAAAAAATGAGACTATAGCGTTTGTGGCAGCATCCAATACTTTTGTGCCGCATTTCCACATACCGTTACAAAGCGGGAGCAATACTATTTTAAAGCTGATGCGCCGAAGGTACCTTCGGGATCTCTATCGTGATCGGATCGCTAAAGTTCGCGAGGTCATGCCACATGCGTGTATTGGAGTGGATGTGATTGTGGGGTTTCCGGGAGAAACCGACGACCATTTTTTGGAAACCTACGAATTTTTGCATAGTCTGGATATTTCGTACCTGCATGTATTTACCTATTCTGAAAGGGATCACACTCCGGCAGCCAATATGGATGGGGTTGTTCCGAAGAAAATACGGAATAAGCGAAGCAAGATGTTACGAGGATTATCGGCTAAGAAAAGAAGAGCTTTCTATGAATCTCAACTTGGAAAGACCAGAACGGTCCTTTTTGAAGGGGAGAACAAGCTGGGGTATATCCATGGATTTACTGAAAATTACGTAAAAGTGAAAGCGCCATGGAACCCCGAATTGGTGAATACGCTACACACCATTGAACTTACAGAGATCGATGAGGACGGATTGGTACGGTTCAATTTCACGGAAGATACCGTAATGGCATAATTTTTCAGAAAAAATTAGATGCTAATACCCACAGGAAGCAAGTCTTTGTAAACACGTCTGTTCTTCCGCATAAAGGAAGCGATCTCGGGACTGGTTGGGACTAAGCTAATGCCTCTTTCTTTTACTTCTTCAAAAACGGCTTTGATAAATATTTCCCTAAAGCCTTGATCTTCCATGTCTTGTGGCATATCGTATTTTGTAAGAAAGATCTTTCTGTCTTGAAGCGCATACTCGATACGAGCCATATTATCGCCCACCTCAAGCTCAAATTGTCTTAGAAATTCATTGTCTGTAATCTGCACATCTTCTATCATGGGAGTTTATTTTATTTAATTCATGGGAACTTCAATGAGAAGTACCTTGCTGTTTTTTGCTATGGTAAGGGAAATCTTTTCTGTTTCCCAAACCCCAAAAGCGTCGCGATCGGTAAGTGTTTCATTCTCAACAAAAACGGTACCATTAATTACGTAAATATAGACACCGTGGTTTTTGTTGTGTAGCGTATATGAGATCTCTGTTTCTTCTGAAAATTCCCCAATATTAAAATAAGCCTGCTGATGGATCCAGAGTTCATCTTCAGAAGCTTCCGACCTTGGCTTCACTACCGCACTGAAGCGATTGGGTGTTAGCAATGGTGCAATGCTCTTCTGGTCGTATCTGGGGGTTACATTCTCGGTCTCGGGAAAGACCCAAATTTGAAATAAGGTGACAGCCTCGGTCGTGCTGGCATTTTGTTCGCTGTGCTCAACACCGCTTCCTGCACTCATTACTTGAATGTCCCCGGCCTTGATTACCCCTTCATTACCCATACTGTCTTTATGCTTCAAAGCGCCAGTTTGCGGAATGGTGACGATCTCCATATTGTTATGGGGGTGCTGTCCAAAGCCCATAGAAGGAGCTACATAATCATCGTTCAACACACGAAGTAAACCAAATTGAAGGCGGTTTGGGTCAAAATAATTCGCAAAACTAAAGGAGTAATTGGCTTTTAACCAACCGTAATTTGCAGATCCTCTGGTAGCTGCAGGATGTAAGACCTTTTTCATTGAACGTTGCCCCTTTTTTTGGAATAAGATAATAGTATCTTTGTTGCGTAAATTTACGAAATATCTTTGGTCAAAACCATTTTTTCTACTACTAAAGCGTGATGAGCGAAGGAAAAACGCATATCTATTTTGTTCCCGGTATGGCGGCGGGTGCTGAAATTTTCAGAAACATCAGCTTACCCGAGGATCAATTTGTGATACACATCATTCAATGGTTGTTGCCAGAAAAGAATGAATCGATTAAAGACTATGCAAAACGAATGGCCGCTATCATCACCGAACCCAATTGTGTTTTGGTAGGCGTATCGTTTGGAGGGGTTGTTGTACAGGAGATGAGTGCTTATCTTGAGTTAAAGAAACTTATTATTATCTCCAGCGTGAAAACAAAACACGAATTGCCGCGCCGCATGCGGTTTGCACGTAAAACCTTCTTCTATAAAATTATACCTACGAGCTTGGTACTAAGTGCAGAGGACCTTACAAAATTTGCCATTGGACCAAGAACCGAAAAGCGGCTAAAAATCTATCAAGAATACTTGCATGTTCGGGATAAGGGATATTTGGATTGGGCGATCAAGAATATGGTTTGCTGGAAGCGAAGCACCGCCGTACCTAACATATTCCACCTGCATGGTAATAAAGACGTGGTCTTTCCGTTAAAGTACATTCGCAACTGTGAGGTCATAGAAGGCGGAACGCATATTATGATCTTGAATAAAGGAAGGGAATTGTCCGATAAGATTATAGAAATCGTACAAAAATAAAGCGTCATATCCCTTTTAAGAAGGCGGGTTTATGTTTATCTTTAAAGAAAATTAGTTGTTATGAGCATATTATCAAAAATTGGTTTGGTCACGGTACTTTTTGGGGTAAGTAGCCTGTGTGTAAATGCAGTGCAGGAAGCCCCTTCCGATGAGACCTTGGAAAAGAAAATGATAAACGATTATAATGTGTATGCGTTGCCTATTCCCGAATATATGGAATTTGCCGGGGAGGCCGTACCATTAAATGAACCGGATATACGAGAGCGTTTGGACCGGGAGTTGTTGGTAAATACTTATTGGCAGTCCAATATGTTGTTGATGATAAAAAGAGCACATAAATACTTTCCTGTGATCGAGCCCTTATTAAAAGAGCATGGTCTGCCTGACGATTTTAAATATTTGGCAGTTGCCGAAAGCGGTTTAGATAATGTAAGATCTCCTGCCGGAGCTGCAGGTTTCTGGCAATTCTTAAGCAGTACCGGCAAAGAATATGGTCTGGAGATCAATGATTACGTGGACGAACGTTATAACTTAGAGATGGCTACCAAAGTGGCAGCAGAGTATCTAAAGAAGTCAAAAGAGCGATTTGGCAGCTGGACCTTAGCAGCCGCAGCTTATAATGCCGGTAACGGGGGAGTAAACAAACAGATCACTCGGCAAAAGACAGAAAATGATTATTACGACCTTCTACTGAATGATGAAACAAGCCGGTATGTGTTCCGCATCCTTGCATTCAAGGAAATATTGTCTAATCCGAAGAAATACGGATTCAACTATAGAGATAAGGACCTGTACAAACCGATTCCCACGTACAAAGTAAAAGTGACGACTCCTATAGACGACTTTGCCGATTTTGCAAAGACGCATGACATCAATTATAAGATCCTAAAAATTCACAATCCGTGGTTGCGGGATACCTTCTTAAAAAATGCTTCAGGAAAGGAATACTTGATAGAAATTCCGGAAAAAGGATATTACAATACGGGACAATAAACCGTACTAGTTTACAGGATTCCATTCTACCGAAAACCTTTCGGCAGGAATTCTGTTTGCTAGGGTTTCGGTTTATCCTTGGTAACAACACCTTCCAATGAGGCAGGAGGGTTTTTCAGAAGGGATATTCCGTTTAAAAAGGCGTTGTAGTTCAATTCATAAGATATGCTGTATGCTTCGCTATAAGGCAAAAGTACACCACGTCGCACATCCACGATTCTTTTGGAATCATCTATAAAGAATGAAGTTGGAAATCCAAGGCTGTGTTTCATGGTTTGTACAATGTGACAATGGGTGTTTTCTGTTTCGTCAACATATACCACTTTTATTCTCTTGCTGTATTCCTTGGCAATTTTTTTAATATTTTCTTTGCTATCCCAGTAGAGTACCACAAAATCTATATCCTTGTAGTACGCCTCTGCGATCTCATTGAGAGCAGGGATCTCACCCACACCCGGTGTACACCAAGAGGCGTAAGTCATTAAAAAGATAGGTTTTTTAAAATTGTAGAATTCTATGGTACGACCGGATAATTTCTTGACTTTAAAATTATCCATAAAGCTGTTATTAACTACGTTATTTATTAAGGAATCAAAAAGGAATTCGGCTCTTTCAAAATTTTCCTCTTCGTATGCCAGCTGGGATTTTTGGGTATATTTCTTAATATTTTTTCCTATCATTTGGGAAAAAAGAGACTCGGGTTCAATTTTTTGAGATTGAACAGCGAAAGAACCCAATAAGAATAGAAGAAGTAGTGTTCTACCCATACGCATTGTGAGATTAAGTGAAACAAAAGTAGTAACTGTTAATCGCTATTGCGCAACTATTCGTTAAAGGTAGTAAAATACTCGTTAAAAAACTAGAGTGTGTAGGGCAAATCGGATGTAAATGAGTGACTTAGCGTCTGCCGCCACGACCGGAACGTCCACCGCCAAATTGCTGTCTGGGCTGCCCTACGCGTTTCATTTGCTCCTTCATCATTTTAATCTGTTCGTCCAACATATTGTGCTTGTCGAGCTTCTTTGCTTCAGCAAGAAGCTGCTCGGCTTCGCGCTTTCGGTTCTTGGTCATAGCGATACCGGCTAAGTTTAGTTTGGTCATCGCCATATCTGCATCCATGTTCAATCCAAGAGCGACTGCTTTTTTGAAGTATTTCTCGGCCTCATTCATATTTGTCTGAGAGATCATTAGACCATTGAGGTAGTTGTAGTATCCCTGTTGTTTCTTAACCAAGGCCGCTTCAGGATCTTTAATACGGTCCAACCATTTTTTGGCGCCCGGGAAGTCTTGTTTCCTAAGACGCAAGAAAGCCATTAATATCAACTCATTCTTATAGTACAAGAATATGAAAATTAACGAAAGGAGGATGAGCATGATGCCATTTCCAATATTTCCTTCGACAAACTGCCAAACGGCAGCAGCAATGATCAATGCGGCTAATACTAATTTGATATTTTTGTTGAACATGAAATCCGTTTTTTGTGGGCGTCAAAGGTACTAAAAACATTCAAAAATATTTTATGTTTTCCGTTTGGGAAAGTGAAAAATGATTGTATATTTGCACCCGCCTACGCAAAACATTGTAATGTAAATGCTTCGGCAGGTAAATTCCGGACTATCCTAAGGGTTTACATAAAATATAAGAAAAGATTTTTTCAGAAGATAAAGCACTAGAAAATGAGTAAAAGAACATTTCAGCCATCAAAAAGGAAGAGAAGAAACAAACACGGTTTTAGAGAGCGTATGGCGTCTGTAAACGGTAGAAAAGTACTGGCTGCTCGTAGAGCAAAAGGTAGAAAGAAACTTTCCGTATCTTCTGAAACGCGTCACAAAAAATAATGTTGATAAGTACTAAATAAAAGGTGTTGTTTATAAAAGCAACACCTTTTTTTATACCCTATCGTATCGTAATTTTACAGCATCTTAAAGGAGTCAAAAAATGCCAAAAAATCCCAATTTAAAATCCATCTTAATTATCGGTTCAGGACCCATCATCATTGGTCAAGCGTGTGAATTTGATTATTCCGGTTCACAAGCGCTTCGCTCCCTTCATGAAGATGGCATTGAAACTATTCTTATCAATTCGAATCCGGCGACTATCATGACAGATCCATCCATGGCAGACCATGTATATCTGTTGCCCTTGACAACAAAATCGTTGGTGAAGATCCTTAAAGAGCATCCTCAAATCGATGCAGTTTTACCTACTATGGGAGGCCAAACAGCACTCAATTTGTGTATCGAGGCCGATGAAAAAGGAATTTGGGAAGACTTTGGGATAAAAATAATTGGTGTCGACATCGATGCGATCAATATCACCGAAGATCGTGAGAAGTTTAGAACACTCATGGAGAAGATTGGTGTTAAAATGGCGCCTCAAGCTACTGCAACATCCTTTTTGAAAGGAAAAGAGATTGCGCAAGAATTTGGGTTTCCATTGGTAATTCGAGCATCATACACCCTGGGAGGTGCCGGTGCATCCATTGTATACAGAACAGAAGATTTCGATGACCTACTTTCACACGGTCTGGAAATTTCTCCTATTCATGAGGTCATGATCGACAAGGCCATGATCGGGTGGAAGGAATACGAACTGGAATTGTTGCGGGACCGAAACGACAATGTAGTGATCATTTGTACGATTGAAAATATGGACCCCATGGGAATCCATACCGGAGATTCTATCACCGTTGCGCCGGCCATGACACTAAGCGATCGTACTTTCCAAAGAATGCGGGACATGGCCATCCACATGATGCGAAGTATTGGAGACTTTGCAGGAGGCTGTAACGTGCAGTTTGCCGTAAGCCCCGATGATGAGGAAGATATTATCGCAATTGAGATCAATCCGCGGGTTTCCCGATCCTCGGCCCTTGCGTCAAAGGCTACCGGGTATCCTATTGCAAAGATCGCCGCGAAATTGGCCATTGGATACCACTTGGATGAACTTCAGAATCAAATAACAAAATCGACATCAGCTTTATTCGAGCCTACCTTGGATTACGTTATCGTAAAGATCCCTAGGTGGAACTTCGATAAGTTTGAAGGCTCAGACAGAACGCTGGGACTACAAATGAAAGCCGTAGGGGAAGTGATGGGTATTGGTCGCTCATTTCAAGAAGCCCTACATAAAGCCACACAATCGCTCGAAATAAAGCGAAACGGACTGGGAGCCGATGGTAAAAGTTATACCAACTACGAACAAATCTTGGACAAGCTCAAAAATGCGAGTTGGGATCGCGTATTTGTGATCTACGACGCCATACAATTAGGCATCCCCTTAAGTCGAATACATGAGATCACCAAGATCGATATGTGGTATCTACGACAGTACGAAGAATTATATATGCTAGAACAGGAAATCTCTCGGTATACGTTGGATACCTTACCGCGGGAACTGCTCTTGGAAGCTAAACAAAAGGGATACGGAGACCGACAGATCGCACACATGTTGAAATGTTTGGAGAGCCAAGTATATAAGAAGCGTGATGAAATGAACATTCAGCGTGTCTATAAGTTGGTGGATACGTGTGCGGCTGAATTTAAAGCGGAAACACCCTATTACTATTCCACGTTCGAAAATGAAATGGAAACAAAAGACGGTACCCGCTATTCTGAAAATGACAGTGTGGTTACCGATAAGAAGAAGATCATTGTTCTTGGCTCCGGACCTAACAGAATCGGGCAAGGAATAGAATTCGATTATTGTTGTGTCCACGGCGTGCTTGCTGCCAGTGAGATCGGCTATGAGACGATCATGATCAACTGTAATCCCGAAACGGTCTCTACCGATTTCGATGTCGCCGATAAACTGTATTTCGAACCAGTATTCTGGGAGCATATTTACGATATCATTCGTCACGAAAAACCGGAAGGTGTGATCGTACAGTTAGGAGGTCAAACAGCGTTGAAATTAGCAGAGAAGCTAGACCGCTACGGAATAAAAGTACTAGGAACCAGTTTTCAGTCCTTGGACCTTGCAGAGGATCGAGGGAGTTTTTCACGTTTGCTGAAAGAGAACAATATTCCGTATCCTGAGTTCGGTACTGCCGAAACAACCGATGAAGCATTGGCGCTGGCAGATCAATTGGACTTTCCATTGCTCATTAGACCGTCGTATGTATTGGGTGGACAGGGAATGAAGATCGTGATCAATAAAAAAGAATTGGAAGAGCATGTGGTCGATCTTCTACGTAAGATTCCTAACAACAAATTACTTCTAGATCATTACCTAGATGGAGCCATTGAAGCAGAGGCCGATGCCATTTGTGACGGCGAGAATGTGTACATCATTGGTATCATGGAACATATAGAACCTTGCGGGATACACTCTGGAGACTCAAATGCCACCTTACCTCCGTTTAATCTTGGGGAGTTTGTGATGCAACAGATCAAAGACCATACGAAAAAGATCGCATTGGCTTTAAACACAGTGGGACTTATCAATATACAGTTTGCGATCAAGGATGATATGGTCTATATCATTGAAGCAAACCCCCGTGCTTCCAGAACAGTACCTTTTATAGCGAAGGCCTATGGAGAACCATATGTAAATTATGCTACCAAGGTCATGCTGGGGCATAGTAAGGTAACCGACTTTGATTTTAATCCGCAGTTGGAAGGCTATGCAATAAAACAGCCCGTATTTAGCTTTAACAAATTCCCGAATGTAAATAAACAGTTGGGACCGGAAATGAAGAGTACAGGGGAAAGTATCTTGTTTATTGATAGTTTGAAGGATGATGCTTTTTACGATCTATATTCACGAAGAAAGATGTATTTAAGTAAATAATATTTTTATATTTACGACCATACTTTTTTTTCATGACCCGAATTTATTGTTTTCTACTAGCCGGACTTATTTCAGCTGTCTCTTATTCACAGCGTAAATCAGATCCACTACCCGAAGATGTTTCCCTTGCACAACAATTGCGTAAGGAATTTCAAAAAGAAGAGTTGGTTGTACTAGATAAAATTACAACGATCTCTTTTGACCGGAACAAACGGGACGGGTTGGTAGAGGCGATCAAAAAGCAAGCTACCACCTTGCTCAATATCAATACGAGTTCTCGTGTTCAATTTCCAATATTTTACGATTCTCAAAGTGAAGTAGAACGTTTTACGGTAAAGGACCATCGAGGAAAAGACCTTTCACCTTCCATAAATGATGAGCACCTTAAAAGCAACGAATTTTTCCATTCAGATTATCGCGTACGTTTTGCAAACATTAATTTACCGCTTCAGGGCTATAGAGTTGTTATTGAGACCGAAAAGAAGTATAAGGACGTGAAGTACTTCACGAGTGAATATTTCACAGGCGAATATCGAATCTTACAGGGTACTTTGGTAATTGAGATCCCCGAATGGTTGGACCTGGAGATTCTGGAATTCAATTTTGAAGGATACCAGATCGAAAAGACCAGCAGTCGCAGCAATGATGGACAAAAAGTGACTTACGTGATAAAGGACATGGAGCCACAATCTAACGAAGCCAACACTCCGGGCCCCTCGTATATCTATCCTCATGTGCTTTTCATCGCAAAGGCATTCCACAACGGTTCACAACAACAAACACTTTTTAATAGTGTGGAAGATCTCTTTGGATGGTATAATAGTTTGGTAGAAAGTGTGGAAGTAGATGCTTCGGTGTTTGCAGATAAGGTAACCGAACTTACCGCCGGTGCCATTTCCGAAGAAGAAAAAGTCAAGAATATTTTTTACTGGGTCCAAGATAACATTCGATATGTTGCTTTTGAAGACGGTATTGCAGGCTTTCAGCCTGACAGTCCGCAAAATGTGTACACCAAGAGGTACGGTGATTGTAAGGGCATGGCGATTCTTACCAAAGCCATGCTGGAAGAAGCCGGATTCGATTCACGTTTGGTTTGGATAGGTACCGACAGGCTTGCGTACGACTATTCCATTCCCTCCCTCACGGTAGATAACCACATGATTTGTTCTGTGATCTTGGATGACGAAACGATCTTCTTGGATGGTACAGAAAAGTATAACAAGTACGGCGAATACGCAACGCGTATACAGAACAAACAGGCCTTGCTTCAAGATACCAATGGGTATAAGATTTTAACGGTTCCTGCCGAAAAAGGAACGAAGAACATTGATAAGACCATCTACTCACTGCGTATCGACGGCGATGTGATGCAAGGAACCGCTCGCAAGGAATATGCAGGTGAGTCCAGAGTTTCATTTCAAAATGTGTATACCAGTTTTGGAAGTTCAGATAAAGAAGAAGTATTACCGCGCTTTTTGGCATCGGGAAATTCGAATTATATTGTAAAGGACATAAAACCTTTTAATGAAGAAGATCGGGACACGGACCTTACGATCGAATATGATGTTCGCATCGAAAATGCGGTTTCCAGTTTTGACGAAACGATCTATATAGATATCGATCCTATTAAAATGGCATCCGATATGCTATTTAAAGAGCGGAAAAGCGATTTTAAATTTCAGATCAAAGAACAACAGATCACAGAGATCGTATTAGAGATCCCGCAAGGATATCGTGTAGATATGCCTCAAGATATCGAGGTGGTTAATGATTGGGTGGACATCAATGTGCAGTATTCGCTCGACGGAAACATCCTGCGGTACACCAAGGACATCAATTTTAAGAAACGACTTGTCAAGAAACAACATTTTGACGCCTGGAATGCCGGTTTTGAAACCCTGAAAGAAAATCTGAACCAGCAGATCACCCTAACCAAAGAATAAACAATCCCATTACTTATGTTTAATAAATATATTGCCCTTGCTTGCTTATTGTGTATTACCACCATTTTGAATGCACAATCCAAAAAGGAGATCGAGATACGTTCTATGTTCTGGAACACTTCCGATGCAAAGAAGAATGTTACCGAGATCCCTGAAAAATGGCAAAAGGAAAGTGCTGTGATCCTCTATCGGGCCGAGAATTTTGAATATACCAACAACGGGAAGAAAATGTACAATCCTTCGTTTTTTCACCAACGGGTAAAACTACAGGATAAGGCAGCCGTTGAGAGTTTTTCAGAATTTACTTTTGAAAAGAATAGGCAGGTGGGTTTTGGCTTTGTAAATTTCTATCAAGAAGAATCGACCATTGGGATCAAGATTATTAAGCCCGAGGGTGAAGAGATTATTCTGGATGTCACTTCGGAAACTGTTATACAAGATGAAGAAAATAAAGTTGCCATTCCTAATCTGGAAGTGGGTGACATTGTTGACTTGTTCATCTATGAAGACGATTACCTACGAAGTTTCTCCGGGACTCACATCTACGAACCGGTAGAGAAGATCTTAAGTACAAAATATCCGGTATTATATCGCACACTATCGGTAGAAGTGGAGAACGATTACTTTTTGAACATGGAGTCGTACAACGGCGCTCCCAAGATCGTTGAGGTGCCCACCGAAAAGAAATCCACGAGGCGTTATACCTTGGAAGCTTCAGATATTGAAAAGAGTGATTTTCCAAGATGGTTCTATCCGTTAACCGAACTGCCGGCGATAAAGTTTCAGGTCACTTTCGCACTAAAAGCTAAGAATGAAGCTGCGGCCAGTGTATTTCTTTCCGAAGATGACGCTGTTAGGAAAGCACGAGTTACAGAAGAAGAGATCATTGAATATTATGGGGATCGCTTTGATACCGATAGTAAAAGTGCGGTGAAAGATGTGTTGCGATATTTGGAAGAAAAGGGCATTATGGACAAGCGGGAACAATTGGTTCAAGCACTGTATTACATACGTCACATGAGCTATAACCGATTTATAGAACTGTATCTGGCTCGTGAGAATGAGATTCGCTATTACGCCGTGCCCTGTGACACAGATTATGTGATATTGAATGAGAATCGGTTTGTCAATTATATGGCAGGCCTCGCAAAACAACTGGAGATCGATTACGACATCATCGTCGCCACACCCGATTACAATGGACCCATAGATGATTTGCTGTTACGATCGAATGTCTCATACGGACTACGGTTCAATTTTCTGGATCCCCTGTACTTTTTTAATTTGTCCCCTCACGTACAGGCCGAGTTCTTTCCGCCAAATTTGGAAGGCACCAAGGTGTATTCGTTGGGTGTCATTAAAAATCGTGCCATCGAGTCTGCGCAATTCGATACTTTACCAACATCAAATGCCGAAGTAAATGTCGCTTCAGAAATCATACAAGTTAGCATTAGTGATGACTTTAAGAATTTGAAATTTAAGCGTGATTTTGCATTCACAGGCCATTTTAAGACAGAAGAACTCAATCGCAGGTTATTCTTTGGAGATTTCTTAAATGAAGAATTTGATCACTACGGAAGTAAGCATTTCTTCGATTGTAAAAAACGTCAGGGTAGAAGTGATGAGGAAGCACAGCAAAAGATGGAAGCCTTGATGACTACCTTTAAGAACAAGCATAACGAAGAACTGGAAGCACAGGTAGGTGCTAACTTTGATGTTAAAATAGATGATTATCATTATGTAGTAAAGAATACAGCTCGCTACAATAACGATGCACTAGCCATCAGCGATTCGTTTACCATAGCTGACGCATTCGTAAAAATGGCAGGTTCCAATTACATTGTTGAAGTTGGAAAACTTATAGGGGGACAGGTTCAGATCAAGGAAGATGAACGTGAGCGCGCGCATGGTGTGTATCTTGACTATGCAAAGACCTATGAATATGAAGTAACCATCGCGATTCCGCAAGGTTATGAGGTAGTTGGTCTGGATAAGCTTCAAAAAACCGTTTCCAATGGTACGGGAACTTTTACAAGCACTGCCCAAATAGTAGATAATGCATTGGTCTATAAAACAAAAAAAGTCTACGCAAAACGTAATTACAAAGTTTCAGAATGGAACGAAATGCTTCCTTGGCTGGATGCCGCATATGATTTTAGTCAGGAAAAGGTGCTTTTCAAAAAAGGATAAGTTTTTTTTTCTGAAAGTAGGGTATTTTTAAAAGTTGTTGTTTTACAAATAGATGCAAAATTAAAATTGTATCTTGTATCACACGTGAAAATAATTTCTATGAAAAAAATTACCATCCTGCTTTGTTTATTATCGGCCACACAAGTTTTTGCGCAAACGACCTTTGAAGTCGATTGGGACCAAAGTGTAGGCGGAGCCGCGACCTTTACCATTGAGACAGGAGATACAGTAAAATGGATCTGGGCCAATGGAGTGCCCCATAGTGTTACTTCTCAATCCGGCAGTGCCGAATCTTTTGACAGCGGCATCCTTACAGGCATGGGAACCGAATTTACGAAAACCTTTAACGTGGTTGGATCCAATCCTTATGTGTGTGATGTACACGCAAACATGACAGGAACTATTACCGTGGAGCCATCACTCTCGGTTGAAGAAAAGTTTGCAAAAAATATTAAATTGTATCCAAATCCTGTTTCCAGTGAGTTGATGATCGCTTCACTCTTTAAATTTGATTCTTATGAAATTTACGACATCACCGGAAAAAAAGTGGGTCAGGGGATAGGTGAAGGCACCTATACTTACTTAAATGTGTCTTATCTCAATACAGGAGTTTATTTTATGAAAGTGAATGCCGGGAACCTTCAGGCCACGACAAAACTTATAAAGGAATAATATAGCTGAACTTACAAATTAAAGGACTCACAAACATTGGGTCCTTTTTAATTTCTATTGAAGTGCGGGGATTGTTCCGGTTCCACCGCAGTAATAAAATAGTTGGTATCCCCCCAAAAGAAAAAGGTGTCAAACCTTTCTACGTACGTAAGTTTTACATAACGTCCCTGATATTCTTTCAACTTCTCAATAACTTCCTTTTTCTTATCCAATACCGAAAATTCAAAGATCTGTGCACCACTTATACCCTGGCTTATTTCTCCTTCCCAAGTCTTTACAACGACACCCTTATGACTAAATTTAATAAGTTCGCCGGCTCGCGTACCTTCACTGTAGGGTACAAAATAGACGAAAGCAAAGTAGATTAGATAAAGCGCTAACAGACTTCCTAAAATGATGAAAAGGATCTTTTTCATTGGCAGTGGATTAAGGTTAGTAAAGTTAAGAAAATCTTTTGGCTGTCGTGACTAAATAAATTTTGAATGAACGCGTGAAAGAAAATGTTTCGGGTATAATTTAGATGTGCATTCTCAAATTCTATACTTTTTTTAAACGAAAAAGTATGGATATTAACCGTCTTGCTCGTCTTCAGCTTTTTTTAGAAGTTTATCGTTCATGGACTTGCTGGCTTTGGAACCTAGCTTTTTTAATTTTTCAACTCGGGTAATAAGGTTCCCTTTACCAGTTAATTTCTTCATAGTAGAATCATAACTGCCTTTCACCGTGTTCAATTGGTTACCTACTTTAATAAGATCTTCTGTTAGATTCACAAATTGGTCATACAAACGGCCGGCCTGTGTAGCAATTTCAATTGCGTTCTGTTGCTGCTTTTCATTGGTCCACATACTGTCCACAGTGCGTAAAGTTGCTAAAAGCGTGGACGGGGTTACAATCACGATATTCTTTTCAAACGCCCAATTGTACAGACTGTTATCTTGATTCAATGCCACGGCAAATGCTGGTTCGATGGGGATGAAAAGCAATACAAAATCGGGGCTCTCGATCTTATAAATATCCTGATAGTTTTTTGCGCTCAGTTGATCGATATGTTTTTTCAAGGAGGCAATATGCTCCTTTAGATAACGCGCTCTGTCCAGTTCATCCTCTTCATTCACAAAACGTTCGTAAGCGACTAACGAAACCTTCGAATCAATGATCATCTTTTTATTGTCGGGTAGATGTAATACCACATCAGGTAACACGCGTCGCCCTTCTTCATTTGTAAAACTGTTCTGCATGAAATACTCACGATCTTTTTCCAAACCACTTTTTTCAAGTACACGTTCCAAAACCAATTCACCCCAATTTCCTTGTATCTTGCTATCCCCTTTTAAAGCCTTGGTAAGATTGGTAGCTTCTTTGCTCATTTGTTCATTCAACTCCTTTAATCCAATAATCTGTTGCCGAAGCATGGCATGTCGGTCGATGCTCTCTTTATGGCTGTCTTCCACTCGTTTTTCGAACTTGTCTATTTTTTCTTGAAGAGGTTTGAGGATGCCATCAAGATTCTCCTTGTTCTGCTTAGTGAACTTCTCCGATTTACTTTCCAGGATCTTGTTGGCCAAATTTTCAAATTCTTTAGTAAATCTTTCCTGAAGCTTTTCTACTTCTGCCTTCTGTTCCTGATTCTTTAGTTCGAGATTCTCGAAGGCAGCATTTCGCTTTGCCAGTTCAACATTTAAAAAATCTTTTTCCTTTCGAATGTTTTCCTTTTCCAGCAAAGCCGTCTCAAGACGTGCATTCTGATTCGTTTCCTGTTGTTTCAATTGGTCCAAACGAGCTTCGAGTGCCGTTGTTTCGTTTTTGCTTCGCATGCGGGCAAAAAGGTTACCCAGTAAAGCACCAATCAGCAGACAGACAAAGGCAATGACAAAGAGAAGAAGCGTTTCGTTCATAGGTTCAGGTTTCGCGTAAAGATACTTATTTCAAGAGTGAATTCACAACACCAAAACAGCTAATTGCTTCCAATTATATGCTTCCAAAGCGACCTGTATCGGGATCGAATCGTATCACATCTTTAGGAAAAAGAGTATCAAATCTTCCGGCAGAGATCAAATTACAAGGCTGGTCTACATAGGTGCCTTCTTTGGACATCACGACCATCAAATCACTCAATTGTATGGCAAGATCAATTTCATGTGTAGAGAAGAGGATACACTTATTCTTTTCCGTAGTGAGTCGTTTCAGTAACTGAAGTACGTATGCTCTGTGATAGAGGTCCAAATGGGTGGTTGGTTCATCGAGAAGAATAAGAGGCGTGTCCTGTGCCAATGCTCTTGCAATATAGACACGTTGTAGTTGACCATCACTTAATTCAAAGCATTTACGTTGGGCTAGGGGAAAGGTATCGGTGGCTTCCATAGCCTCGTTGATTACTTGAATATCAATTTCTGAAAGTCGCCCCATCCAATTCGTATACGGTTGTCTGCCGAGAGAGATCAATTCTTGAACAGTTAAATTCTTGGAGGCAGGAGCTTCCGTTAGAACAACACTTAACTGAGCGGCCAAGCCTAAAGCCGAATAGCTCTTAAAAGATTTTCCCTGAAGCAAAACCGAACCATCCAGCGGGGATTGCATACCCGACAACGTTCGTAGCAAGGTCGATTTTCCAATACCATTGGCTCCTACCAATCCTACTAAGGAACCTTGCTTCAGCGAAAACGATATGCCTTCAGCGATCTTATTTGTATCGCTTTTATGTGAATAGCCAATGGCCAATGCATTCACATCAAGAATGGTATGTCGTTCTTCCGAAGCCATTAAAAAAGCAGTTTTCTTTTTCGCACCAACAACCAGATCACGACGGGAGCGCCCACCAAGGAAGTGATGGCATTGATGGGAAGGGTGTATTCACTAAAAGGAACTTGTGCAATGGTATCGCATATAAGCATTAAGATGCTTCCGCAAAGCATGACTGCAGGTATGAGGGTAAAATGATTGGAGGTAGTAAACCATTGTCTGGTGAGGTGGGGGACCGCCAGACCAACAAATGCAATGGGCCCCACAAATGCTGTGATGCTCCCTGCTAAGATGCTCGTAATGATGATGATCCAAAAGGTCGTTCGTTTGAGGTGTAATCCCATACTCTTTGCATAATGTTCACCTAACAGCAATGCATTTAACGATTTACTCCGTAGATAACTTAGCAAGAAACCTCCGCCACAAAAAAGGCTAAGCATGGCAACACCTTGCCATGACTGGTTACCCAGACTTCCAAAACTCCAGAAAATGTACTGCTGGAGTTGTTCTGCATTGCTGAAATAGGAAAGCACAGCGACAACTGCTGCCGTAATACTTCCAAACATCAATCCAATTATTAAGATAGCCATGGTATCCTTTATTCTGAATGTGACGACCAGTACGGTTAAAAGTACTAAAAAACTACCCATAGCTGCGGCAAGTACCAAGCTCCACTGGCTTAAAAGCAGTCCGCTTAGATATCCTCCAAAAGCGCCGGCCCCCAAGATAAGAAGTGCAACACCCAAACTGGCACCGCTGCTAATTCCCAAAACGAAAGGCCCTGCCAACGGATTCCTAAAAAGGGTTTGCATCAACAATCCCGAAACGGCCAATCCTCCCCCGGCTACTATGGCGACGACTGCTTTCGGCAACCGGTAGTCCAAAATAATGAAGTGCCATGAGCTTTTACTGGTCTCTCCTCCAAAAAGGGTTGAAAGGATCTCATTCATTGGTATAGCAACCGAACCAAAACTAATATTTGTTAAAAGCGCAATAAACAGCAGCAGTAAAAGGATTAGAAACGATACTTTATATGATCTAGAACTTTCCACTATTCAAGTTTATTGAAAAAATAGAATTCGTACTCAGGTAGTAGGTTGGGGTGCAGGATCTTTATCATGTCCTGTAACACAAGGTCCGGTCGATTAGGAGCCAACTCATAATAAAGAACGCCCCCCGTCGCACCTTTATTGGTAGTAAAACTATAGACCTTCTTTTGCTGAAAGGCTTCAAACTCTGCATATACCGAATGCTTTTCCAGCATCTGTTGTAGGCCCGTAAATTGTCCCGGACCAATCCAATAGTCGGCGTGTTGTGCTTTTTCCAATACGGCTTCTAAGTTTAACGAAATACTTCCCGTTCCTTCCGAATCATGCCAGAGGTACTCACCATGGGCATCTTCGATCAATTGTGCAGCCCAGCTATCACCTTGCGGAAGGTACCAGACATCTTGGTACATAGCACCGCTTAAAACAGTGGGCTTTTCTACGGCCGACCCGGCAAGCTCCTTTGCTGCCAAATAATTAGATTCGATCTCGTTAAAAATACTGTCGGCTCTCTTTTCTTTACCGAAGAGCACCCCAAAGAACTTGATCCATTCGGCTTTACCCAAGGGCGTGGTTTCGGTCCAATCTGCATTATAAAGTACCGGAATTCCGGTTTTTTCAATGGCATCTACGGTCTTATTGCCACCATCTACGGCAAAGGTGACTACCACATCGGGGTTGAGATCTATAAGTACTTCGGTGTTGATCGCTTCATTTTTTCCCAGCTCTTTAATGGCTCCGGCATCAATTCGCTTACGGGTCGCCTCAGACGATATATAATTTAAATTAGGGAAGCCAACCAAGGCGGAAGATACATCCAGCATCTCTAAGGAAGGAATGTGAGTGGTAGAGGTGACCACGATGGACGTTATGGGAAGTTCAATAATCGCATCATATTCTCTTGAAGTTGGAGCTTTTGTGCCTTTCTCTGATAGTAAGTACGTGAATTCCTCTTCGGCCCCGGGCCACGGATTTGTGATAGTAACCGTTTTATAACCCTCGAAGTGTGAGATGCTGAACCCTTTAGCATGTTTTAATTCTTCAAAACGTATCACCTGTTCTTCTGAAGAAGAGGTTCGCTTTGGCTCTTTACAAGAAGCATAGACTAGAATAAGGAAAATAAGAAAGAATGGTATTCGCATGTTCAAAAATAGTAGTTTTTGTGTTGTGGGACTACCGAAATAAAGTCTTATTTTCGCTGTGAATTTTGGTGCGTACCATCCAATACCGGAAAATACGCTTAATAGGGAATTCGGTGTAATACCGAAGCTGTACCCGCAACTGTAATCTGTCACGCCCTTGGTGTGATCGTTCAAGACTTCAAAACCACTGTGCGCTGCGGCGCATGGGAAGGTTGAGCACAAGAGAGCCAGGAGACCTGCCAATTTTCGTAAATGTTAAACTTTCGGGATAAAAGTTTAGATTGAAATGTGCTATTATTTCCTGTAGTATTTGGGAATACCGGTCTTCCATTTTAAATCTTTTCCTTTTTCCGTTTTAATTGGTCTCTGGAAGGAGCAAAAAAAAAACGATGACAAAAGTATTATGTAGTACCCTTATTGGGATCCTGCTTGTTGCGAGTACAGCAGCACAAACAAGTGAAACAAGAGAGCAACTGGATTCGGTTACCATAGTGACCAAAAGACCTACAGCTCGAAAGAATACGGGAAAGGTCACCTCTAGTATCACCCAAGAAATGCTTCGTTCCAATCCCGGGAAAACGGTAGCCCAATGGATCAATGAGGTTTCGGGTATTGAGATCAACGGGAGTACCAGCAATGATGGTCAGAATCTGGGTTATTTTGTACGTGGCGGGCGAAACAGGCAGGTGCTCATCCTTGTGGATGGCGTCGCTTTATCGGATCCGTCGCAAATTGCAAATGACTACGACCTGCGCTTACTGCCTGCGGCTGCCATTGAGCGTATCGAAATTATAAAAGGTGCTTCCAGCGTCCTGTACGGGTCCGGAGCTGCGACCGCCGTGATTAGCATTACAACGAAAAAAGTGTCTCAGACACCCATTGCGGCTTCATTCACTTCAAGTTTTGGCACTAACGCTGCTGCAGATGACGATGACAGTGAAAGCACGATCGAAGCTTTTACCAATCATGTGGCCATACACGGTACGCTCCATAAATTTTTCTACAGGGCCGATTTTGGCAACAGGTATACCAACGGACTTTCGGCTGTGGCGGCACCCGATGGGGAGGCTCCCTTTGAATCTGACATTTTCAACCGTTTCGACGGACGATTCAACGTGGGCTATCAATTTTCAGAAAATATAAAAATGAGTCAATTTTTCAGTTTTGATAAGTTCAAGGCAGGTTTTGATGATTTCAGTTATCAAGACGCCAACCACCAATCGGTCACAGAACAATTGCGTACTGGTGGACATTTTGAATGGAAATACAATAAGGGAATCTACGTTTTTAACGACACCTACACTTGGATCGACAGAGCGATTACATCCGGCTTTCCAGCCCGCTACGAATCGAAAGCGTATACTTTGGACAATTATGTGAATCAAAAGGTGACCAAAAGTCTATCTGTACTATTAGGATTCGGCTACCAATACAGCGCTTTCAGTGCATTTATCATCCCTTTTGGAACAACCACCTTTGTTGAGGATGTCAATGAGGATACTGCGAAGTTTAACGGTTTCGATCCTTACCTAAACATCGTTTACAGTGCTCCTTTTGGACTGAACGTAAATGCCGGAATGCGCCTAAATACTCACAGTACCTACGATCCTCACTTGGTCTATCAAATCAATCCGTCTTATGGATTTCGCTTCGGAAAAGGTACCATGAAATTATTGGGGTCTTACAGCACGGCATTTATTACGCCTTCTCTGTTTCAGGTATTCGATCCGCGCTACGGAAACAGTGCATTGCTGCCGGAAGAGAATGCAACCATAGAAGGGGGATTCGAGTATACTTCAGAGAAAGAGTTAAGAATAAGCACTGTTTACTTCCGAAGAAGTGAGAAGAACTTTATTGACTTTATCTTGGTCGATCCGGATCAATTCGAATATCAGTATCGAAATACCGATGAAACCTTTGAAACCAGTGGACTCGAAATAGAAATATCGAAAGGGTTCTTTAAGTCGTTGCAGTTTTCGGCCAATTATACATTTACACAGGCCGATGAACAATTCGTACTACGCATTCCAAAACATAAGTTAAATGGAAATCTAAGCTATCAACTAAATGATAGAACGACCGTAAGTGCACATTATCGTTGGACGGGAGACCGCACTGATTCTTATTTCGATCCCATGACGTTTGAAAACACACAGGTGATCTTAGAAGCGTACAATGTGTTGGACATTAATGCATCCACTAGCATCGGGAATCATTTAACACTGTTTGCCTCACTTACGAACATTTTAAATTCTGAATACGAAGAACTTTACCGCTATCAAACGTTGGGAAGAAATTTACATGTTGGATTTACCCTTCGGTTTTGATGTTGAAAAGCCGAAAGCTGAAGGGCTTACCGTAAAAACAGCTGCTATTCTTTTTCTGCAATCATAATTTGATGCACCGGTGAGAACGCTTTGCTCTCCGATAGTTCATCCAAGGGTATAAAGGGTGTGCGCATCGGAACAGGTGTTCCTGTAATGGCATTTAGTGCCGCGGCCAATAAGGGTTCGTTCACGTTCCCTAAAGTTCCTAAATTGCTGTAGTCTTCGGTTAATTGTATGTCGGGCATCAAACCATCAATGTAATCGGTGGTGCCATTGGCATTTGCGGTTTTGAAGACAAGCGGTAACATGGCGTACGTATGACCCGGATTGGCTTGGCTTCTGCTAAAATCGGGGGCAGGAGCATCGTACAACAAGAAAGAGGCTTGAAATTTGCCGGTGGTCGCGCCGCCTACCTGTACAACATTGATGTAGGGTGTCAATCCGTTTATCACCAGCTCACTGGCCGAAGCAGTTCGGTTCGTAGTGAGCACGTAAAGATTGGTGAGATTTAAACTATTTAATGGTTCACCCGAGCGTAAGCTGGTAGTAAAGACTCCGTTCTGGGCATATTCTGCCTGACGATCTTCGTTCCATTGTTCGGTATAGAATAATTCGCCGGCGAATTGTCCCGTAATCATTCCGGATAGGTCTGTAGCCGTCCGAACTGAACCACCTCCATTATACCGTAGATCGAGCACCAGATCGGTTACACCTTCAGCTTGAAATTGCGCGAAGGCAGCATTCAATTGCGAATCGAAGGAACCGGTAAATGCATTGTACATAAGGTACCCTATCTTTTGTCCGTTAACATTTAGGGTCGTAGCTATATGGATAGGATTTTCGGTAACTTCCGCTTTGGTAAGGGATACACTAATGCCTGTGGGGATAATATTTTGACCGTCGAAATCTGCCAATCCGATGGTATAGGATACCGGGCTTAACAAGGTGTTGAAATTTGATTCAGTAAGTTGTTGGCCGTCTACCGTGTTGAAGATGATGCCTCGTTCTAATCCTGCGTTTGCAGCACTTGTATTGGGAAGCACATACCGAACATAGCCAAATACATTGCCGCTTCCGTCCGGGTAAAAGACCAAACCGTATTCCATCCCGTTGTTAAGGGTAATGCCGTTCAGTGCATTTTCCAGCGCAATATAGTCATCTACCAGTAAGCTGAAACGATCCTGAGGAGACTTCAGAAATTCGAAAAGTGATTCCGGGGAGTCGAAAGAACTCAAAAAAGCATTCAATTCTTCCGTATTTCCAAAGGCATCGTTCGCCAATTCAGGAGTGTCGGCTTTGTAGAGATAAAAAAAGTTTAGTCCTCGGTAAATAAAATTCTGAATATCGAGCGTGGAAGATATCTGTTCATTATCATCCCGATCCTCGAAGCAGGAAGTAAAGGTTATTGAAATGCAAAGTAACAGAAGAAGGAATGTCTTTTTCATAAAAATAATATGGGATATCTCTTGTAAACCCCTAAAATAGATACATTATTGTGAAACATCAACTAAATTGTAACAAAATTGTAAGTGACTCGTCGTAATGATAGATCCACCTGCTTTTTGAAGCTGAAACTGCAGGAGTTCTAACCAACCAAACCATGAAACAAAAGGAGTTTTTAACAACCGTCATGCCTTTTAAGGATAAGCTGTACAGGCTCGCCAAACGACTCCTTGTATCCGGAGATGAAGCAGAAGATGCAGTACAGGAGGTTTTTTTGAAATTATGGAAGGGAAAGCAACAGATGAAAAATTACAAGAATCCTGAAGCTTTTGCCATGACAATGACAAAGAACTATTGTCTCGACCGATTGAAGTCGAAACAGGCAGGGAATATGAAGATCGTTCACAGTAACTATCAGAATCATGAGAATCTCGAAAAGAAAATAGAAGTAGAAGACGGGGTTTCATTGGTGTTTAGCATCATGGAAACTTTGCCGGAGCAGCAAAAGATGATCCTGCAATTGCGAGATGTAGAGCAATTTGAATTTGCTGAGATCGCAGAAATTTTAAATAGTAATGAAACAGCCATCCGTGTGGCATTGTCACGGGCCCGTAAAACAGTGCGGGAAGCATTAATAAAACAATATAACTATGGAATTAATTAACATAGAACGGCTACTAGATTCTTATTTTGAAGGAACGACCACTTTAGCCGACGAGCAAGCGCTCCGAAACTATTTTTCGGGAGGGGAAGTAGCAGAACATTTGGTAGTATATAAACCGTTGTTCACAGGGTTGCAGCAAGCACGACAAGAAGTTTCCCAAAGCGAATTCTCGTTGCCAACGGAAACAGGTTCGAATTCCAAATGGTGGTATGGTATTGCCGCATTGTTGGTTGTAGGATTGACGATAGGAAGTCTCTTTTTGTCTCAGCCCGAATTAACCAGTGAAGAACGCGAGGCATTGGCAGCCTTAGAACAGACGCGAGAAGCGATGTTATTACTATCTGCCAATTTTAATAAAGGAGCAGAAGAATTGGGATACTTGAACGAGTTCACCAAAGGAACCGCCACCATGAAACACATTAATGAATTTTCAGAATCCAAAAACAAAATCTTAAAATAATCTATAAACACCAAGCACATGAAAAAGTTAGCAATTTTAGTAGTCCTGGCATTCGCCCCTCTGGTATCGAATGCCCAAACCTTCGACTCATTTGAAGATGAGAAGGACGTCACTTCGGTAGTAGTGACCAAGAATATGTTCAAACTTCTTAGTAAGATCGATCTGGAATCGAACGATCCCGAAGTAAAAGAATATATGGAATTGGTCAATAACCTCGATAATATCAAGGTGTACACCACCGAAAATCCTGCAGTAGCACAGAAAATGAATACCGCAGTCGCCAATTACATCGGGAAGTCGAAAGGCTTAAGTGAATTGATGCGCGTAAAGGACGACGGAAAGAATATAAAGTTCTATTCCAAAGAAGGAAAGAATGAAAATTTTGTGAGCGAACTACTCATGCACCTTGACGGGGAAGTGGATGGAAAGAAAATGACAGTAATCATGAGCATTACGGGAAATATCGACCTCAAGAAGATATCTAAACTTACACAAGACCTTAAAGTTCCCGGAAGCGAAGAACTTAAAAACATTGATAAGAAAAAATCATAAGTATGGTACTTTTAAAATACATAACAGCACTCACACTCGCAATTTTGGCTTTAACCGGTTGCGACGACGGCACTTCCTTGCAACGCTACTTAGTGGACAAGCAAGATGACGATAAGTTTGTAAAGATCGATCTGGCCACCAGTTTATTACAAAGTGAGGACGCAAGTTTTACTGAAGAAGAAAAAGAGATCCTCAACACCGTTAAGAAGATAAACGTTGTTGCCTACCCGATACAGAGTGGCAATGTGGCCGAATATGAAGCTGAAAAAGCAAAATTAAAGGACATCCTAGGGCAGGAAAAATATAAAACGCTCATGAAGATGGGGTCTAATAATCAAGGAGCAACACTGAAATACCTTGGCGAAGAAGATGCTATAGACGAATTGATCGTTTTTGCAAGCGACAACGAACGCGGGTTTGCCGTGTTTCGACTCTTGGGTGATAACATGAGACCCGATAGCATGCTTAAACTCATGAATTCCATAGAACGGGGCGATATTGACGCCTCACAATTGAAAACAATTGGCGAATTGTTTGAAACAAAAACCGATAGTAGTGCTATGTAATGAGACGATATCGTAATAAAAAAAAGGCTTCTTGATGAAGCCTTTTTTATTTATATCCCGGTGTAATTTCCCGGAGTGATCGCTTGCATTTCTTTTTTTACGGCCTCCGGAATCTCCAACGACGCAATGAAGTTGGCAATTGAGGTTTGATTGATCCGTTCGTTGGTTCGCGTAAGACCTTTTAATACCTCATACGGATTAGGATAGCCTTCACGTCTTAGGATGGTCTGGATGGCTTCTGCTACCACTGCCCAATTGTTTTCCAGATCTTCTGCAAATTTTTCCTCGTTTAAAAGAAGTTTGTTCAACCCCTTTAATGTCGATTGAAATGCAACTAGCGTATGCCCCATAGGAACTCCAATGTTACGTAACACCGTACTATCTGTAAGATCTCGTTGCAACCTGCTAATTGGGAGTTTTGAAGACAAGTGCTCAAAGAGCGCATTGGCAATTCCCAAATTACCTTCACTATTTTCAAAATCAATAGGATTGACTTTATGCGGCATTGCAGAAGAACCTACTTCCCCTTTTTTTATCTTTTGTTTAAAGTAATCCATAGCGACGTATTGCCAAATATCCCGATCCAGGTCGATGAGTATGGTATTGATACGTTTTAAGCAATCGAACAGGGCTGCCATGTGATCGTAATGCTCAATTTGAGTCGTAGGGAACGAATGGTGAAGTCCCAAACGGTCCTGTACAAATTCGGTGCCGAATGCCTTCCAATCGATCGTGGGGTACGCCACCTTGTGTGCGTTGAAGTTTCCGGTTGCACCTCCAAATTTAGCGGCACTTTTAACATCGTTCAAGAGGTCGAATTGTTCTTCAAGACGCACTACAAAAACCTCAATTTCCTTACCCAAACGCGTGGGAGAGGCGGGTTGACCATGCGTACGTGCTAACATGGGAATAGCTGCCCATTCTGAAGCCAATTCCTTAAGCTTATCCTTTACTGCAAAAAGTTTCGGGACGTACACGGCGTTCATGGCATCCTTCAGCGACAAGGGTATAGCCGTGTTATTGATATCCTGAGATGTAAGGCCAAAATGGATAAATTCTTTGTATTTCTGAAGCCCTAATGCATCAAATTTTTCTTTAATATAATATTCTACCGCTTTCACGTCGTGATTGGTGATCTTTTCGGTTTCTTTAATATGGGCCGCATCCTGCACCGAAAAAGACGTGTACAATTCACGTAGGTCTGAAAAAAGGGATTTGTTAAAATCAGATAACTGAGGTAGCGGAAGCTCTACAAGGGCAATAAAATATTCTACTTCAATCTGCACCCGGTACCTTATTAAGGCTTCTTCAGAAAAAAAAGGCACCAAAGCAGCTGTCTTAGACGCGTATCTGCCGTCTATTGGTGAAATGGCTTGTAAAGCATTGGAAATCATAATCGTGAATTTGAAGGTGCAAAGATACGGAAGTATCAACAGTTAGCCCGTACTACTATCAAATTTTTAACCGGTTTACTCGCGTGGAAGTGTCTGCAATTTTTTCAGGATGTGTCTTCCTCGGGCACGATATGCGGCACTATGGGCGTGCATGGTTTCGGTAAGGATTCGATGTAATTCGGGATGAATCCAATTGAATTCATTGCCTAAATAATATAAGGCAGACATCGCGTATACTTTACAGGCAACTTTCTCCTCACCCAGCAACCAATCAAAACAACATTCAATCATTTGCTCTTTGTGCTGCGAAGTAAATGCATCGATCCACAACGGGTCTTTATCCTTGTAACAGGCCTCCGTGATGTGTTCACATAATTTCGCCAAGGGCCGTAACGCTTGATCTTTATATACCTTGGGGAGCTGAGTAAAGAACAGATCGAGATGTGAGGCCAACAGCTTCCGTTGTTCCAAACATACAAACTCCAACACCCAACAAGCGCGATAGGAAATTTCAGAATCAAAATGAAAGCAATACTCCAAGAGTTCGGGAAAGGTGTGGGGGTTCCTAAGGACATACTGGGCCACGTCCAATCGAGTTTGCCGATAGGCCTTGAGTGTTGTTAATTTTTGCCGAAGACTTTCTGAAGCCATTTTACGAATTTAGTGCAGCGACCACTTTAGGAACACCGGTGGTGGCCTTTTCGGCATATACTTTAACCCGCGCGGAAGACCTTATGGATGGATTTGGATCTACAAAATAAACGGAAGTGCTGTAAGAGGCGTACTCGATCAACCCGGCAGCTGGATATACCTGCATGGAAGTACCCACTATAATAAGAACTTCAGCGCTGGCTACTACCTCCATCGCAACGTCCATTAACGGGACCTCCTCTCCAAACCATACAATATGTGGACGCAACTGGTGGTTGTGCTCACAAAAATCACCTATGTTGAGGTCCTTTTGCCAATCGAGAATAAGGTCGTCGTCGAAAGTACTACGCGCTTTCAATAACTCTCCATGCAAATGGATAACATTGCTGCTGCCCGCACGTTCATGAAGATCATCTACGTTTTGGGTAATGATTGTGACCTCGTGATCTTTTTCCAATTCGGCCAAGGCATAATGTGCGGGATTGGGAGCTACTTCTAGTAATTGTTTGCGCCGTTGGTTGTAAAAATCGAGGACCAATGCAGGATTATTATAAAATCCTTGTGGAGAAGCAACCTCCATGACATCGTGTCCTTCCCACAACCCGTTACTGTCACGAAAGGTCTTTAAGCCGCTTTCGGCACTTACTCCTGCTCCTGTTAGCACTGCAATTTTCAAGATATGTTAGCTTTAATTGATAGTACTAAGGTATGATTTTATAAGGAAATGAAAGAAAAAACGGATCCATCCTCATAAATAACAAATCACAAATCTTAATTCTAAATATCTAAACCGAACTTATATTTAGCCACTTCAAACAAACCTGTTCGGAAGAAAAAAATACTGTTATCTTAGCAAAAATCTCGTAGTGTTGGACCTCGAACTATTTGAATATTTACAATCCTTATTAACCGACCGCAGGAAGCAGTTGTTCGCAGAAGTACTTTCCCGGCGTACCCGTCATTTTACGGTGGTTACCGAAGATGTATATCAGCTGCACAATACCAGTGCCGTGATGCGCACCTGTGATGTCTTTGGCATCCAGGACCTGCATGTGGTGGAGGAACGTTTGGGAAAGCGTATCGACAGGGAGATCGCCATGGGCGCACAGAAATGGGTAAGTCTGCACCGGTACAACGGCATTGATGAATGCATTAAAACGCTTCGGGGCAAGGGATATCAAATTATCGCAACAACACCCCATACAGATGCGATGTTGTTGCATGATTTCGATGTGGCAAAAAAAAGTGCTTTTTTCTTCGGAAAAGAAAGTGACGGACTAAGTAATACGGTACTTCAACAGGCGGACGGATTTTTAAAGATCCCTATGTACGGTTTTACCGAAAGTTTGAATATTTCGGTCTCCGCAGCCATCATTCTGCAAGAGGTCGTTACCCGCATGCGTATTGAAAAAGTGGATTGGGCACTTTCCGAAGCAGAAAAACTAGCAATTGAGATGGAATGGACCCAACGCACCATAAAAAGTTCTGCAGAGATCATTGAGCGTTTTTACAATGATAAAAAGTTGTAAATTTATTCCAACAACCAAAAACTCCTCACTATGATTTTTCTCTACATTTTACTCGGAATCATTGCCTTGCTAATTGTGTTAGCTTTGGCAGCCCCTAAAAAGTACGATGTGCAACGCAGCATTATTGTTAAAAGACCGCTTACGGAGGTCTATAATTACTTAAAATTCGTAAAAAATCAGGATCATTGGTCTCCATGGAAGAAACGCGACCCGAACATGAAACAAACATTCACCGGGACCGATGGTACGGTAGGATTTGTTTCAAAATGGGAAAGTGACCACAAGCAAGTAGGTTCCGGGGAGCAAGAGATCATGACCCTTATTGAGAACGAGCGGGTTGGGACAGAAATAAGGTTCTTAAAACCATGGAAATCGGTTAGCAACGGTTATCTGCTGGTACGTGAGATCAGCCCTAATGAAACCGAAGTGATCTGGGGATTTAACGGAGAGAACAAACCACCCATGAATATTATGATGTTGTTCTTCAATATGGATAAAGCTGTGGGGAAGGACTTTGAAGAAGGATTAACTTCCTTAAAAATTGAACTAGAAAAAAATAATCTGTAACACTATGGAACATAATATGTTTGCTTGGATCGAGATACCGGTCAGTGATATGGCACGGGCTCAAAAATTTTATGAAGCTGTCTTTAAGATCGATATTGAATTGGTAAATTTTGACGGATTTGAGATGGGTTGGTTTCCTTTTGACAAAGACGCCCGCGGTGCAGCCGGAACCCTCGTTAAGCAGGAAAGCTACATCCCTAGTACCGAAGGGCCCTTGGTCTATTTTTTTAGTACCGATGTACAAAAGGAATTGGATAGGGTGGAGGCCGCCGGCGGTAAGATCTACCAAGAGAAGACACAAATCTCTGAAGAACATGGGTACATGGCCGCTTTTATAGACTCTGAAGGTAACCGCGTTGCTTTACATTCACAAAAGTAACCTGATGATCGTATCGGGCTGTGTCCCAGATTCCCATACGCATTAGCGACTAAAATCACCCATCATTCACCAATTGCCAATTATTCATGCAGCTCGTATTTGCCACGCACAATAAAAATAAGTTTATAGAAGTAAAGGCGTTATTGCCGAGTTATTTAGAGCTACTAAGCCTCACTGACATTGGTTGTTTGGAAGATATTCCGGAAACAGCTGCCACCATAGAAGGAAATGCCGCCTTAAAAGCAAATTATGTGCGTGATCGCTATGGATATGATTGTTTTGCAGACGATACGGGTCTAGAAGTGGCCGCTCTTAATAACGAACCCGGAGTGTACAGCGCACGCTATGCCGGTCCGGAAAACGACGCCGATGCGAACATGCAGAAATTGCTCGATAATTTGAAAGACAAATCCGATCGTTCTGCTCGTTTTAAAACAGCTATCGCACTTACCCTTAAAGGAGCGAATACATTGTTTACAGGTATTTGTGAAGGAGAGATCGTTACAGCCCCCCGAGGCGATAAAGGATTTGGTTACGATCCTATTTTCCTGCCAAAGGAATCCTCTCAAACTTTTGCAGAGATGAGCCTTGTCGAAAAAAGTGAGATAGGACATCGCGGGAAAGCGATGCGACAATTGATCGAGTATCTTTCAGAATAGATTAGCCCTTCGACAAAATTCGATTGAGGGGAACTTTGATCCCCAAATAGTGATGAACCCTTGTAATTTCGTCTTTTACCACACGCGTGGCTGAGGTATGAATTCCCACATCGATCGTAATGATATCTGTAATACGGTAATTAACAGCCATTTTTATGGGAATATCGAATGTTCGTATAGCTTCGTCTGTTACACTAAAGTCTCCTTCAAACTCCGGGGTATCGAGCATATAAGCGAAACCGCCTCCTAAATTCAAGTATATATTGGTGTTCCATAGTTCGGCTGTAATGTAGGGAATGATATTCAGGGATTTAAAGACATTGTCTTGGAATTCGGTGGCAGAAGTTTCAGTATAGTATATTTCGGCAGCAAGGCCAAAATGCTCGTGGAAATAATAGGTGCCGTATGCACCCAAACTAAAATTCGTTTCAAAACCCGTAGTTCGCGATCCTTCGGATCCACCTCCCGGTCCGCCTATCACAATAAAGGAACTATCCGGCACATTGAATGAGGTACGGTCGTAGTTTACCATTGGACCCACCTCAAATTGCTGACCCACGCTTGGAATGGAAAAAAGAAATACAGAGAAAATTAGAAAGAATAGATTTTTCATGTAGTAAGGTTGTGACAAATTAGATTATTAAGCACGATAAATATAAATAAATCTCACAAAGGGAACCCTTTTGGGTACACATAGCTATAGCATTCATAAAAAACTCATAATGCAAATTGAGATACCAAATTAAAGAGTATCTTTGCGCCCTCGTTCACCGTGCGATAATCGGGGTTCTAGGTAAGCCTCAGGGTGAGGCAGTACTGCAGGAAGTGATAAGGTTTATTTGTCGAGTCCGCTTCAGTAAGTACAAATAAACACTTAAAATTCACTATGTCTACATTTAAATCGTTAGGCCTTAACGAGCAATTGCTTCAGGCCATTACCGATCTGGGTTTTGAATCCCCTTCGGAAGTACAAGAAAAAACAATTCCAATACTTTTAAGCAAAGAGACCGATCTTGTTTCTTTAGCACAAACCGGTACCGGAAAGACCGCCGCATTTGGTTTTCCGATGCTTCAGAAGATCAATGCCGAAAGCAGGACGACCCAAGGGTTGATCCTTTCTCCAACACGCGAGCTGTGCCTTCAGATCACGAATGAGTTGAATAACTACGGAAAGTATCTAAAAGGGCTTAACGTTGTTGCGGTCTATGGTGGTGCAAGCATTACAGAACAAGCCAAACAGATTAAAAAAGGAGCGCAGGTTATTGTGGCAACGCCCGGTAGGATGAAGGATATGATCGGCCGAAGAATGATCGATATCTCAAAGATCGAATACTGTGTTTTGGATGAGGCCGATGAAATGCTGAACATGGGCTTCTATGAAGACATTACCGAAATCCTTTCTCATTCCCCCGAAGACAAGAGTACTTGGTTGTTTAGTGCTACCATGCCAAAGGAGGTTGCTTCTATTGCGAAAAAATTTATGCATACGCCTGTCGAAATCACGGTCGGATCGAAAAATGTGAGTACGGAAGCCGTTTCTCATGAGTACTATCTGGTAAATACACGGGATCGATATGCTGCTCTAAAACGACTTTGTGACGCCAATCCCGATATATTTTCGGTGATTTTTTGCAGAACAAAGCGCGATACTCAAAAAGTAGCAGAACAACTTATCACCGATGGCTACAATGCCGCAGCTTTGCACGGTGACTTGAGTCAGAATCAGCGGGATCTGGTCATGAAATCCTTCAGAAACAGGCAGATCCAAATGTTAGTAGCAACCGATGTGGCAGCTCGAGGAATCGATGTAGATGATATTACACATGTGATCAATTATCAGCTTCCGGATGAGATCGAAACATACACACACCGAAGTGGTCGAACAGGTCGTGCCGGTAAGAGTGGGGTTTCCATGGTGATTGTTTCTAAGAGTGAAGTACGAAAGATCGGGGCTATTGAGAAGATCATTCAGAAAAAATTCGAAAAGAAGGATATTCCGGGTGGCATGGAGATCTGCGAAGTCCAGTTATTCCACCTAGCAAACAGTATCAAGAATACTGCGATCAATCATGAGATCGACATGTATCTGCCCAATATTAACGAAGTGTTGTCCGATTTCAGTAAGGAAGAACTTATTAAGAAGGTGTTCTCGGTTGAATTTACTCGTTTTTATAATTATTACAAAAATGCCAAGGATCTCAATGCGCCGGGTGGCAGCGGAAAGGATCATGATGACAGTGATTCCAAGGATTCTACGCGCTATTTTATAAATATTGGCGCCAAGGATGACTTCGATTGGATGACACTGAAAGATTTTTTACGGGATCTGTTAGGATTGGAAAAGGACGATGTCTATAAAGTAGACGTAAAGGACAGCTTTTCATTCTTTAATACCGATACCAAACACGAGGAAATGGTATTGGGTATCTTTAACGATTTTAAGCTCGACGGAAGAAACATTTCGGTAGAAGTTTCTAAGGATCGCGGCGGAAGAGGAAGAAGTGGCGGAGGCCGTGGTCGCAGCGACCGAAGCCGAAGCGGTCGTGGTGATGGTAAACGAGGAAGCTTTAAAAGTGAGGGCGGATCAAAAGGAGGCTTTAAAAAGCGCGGGAACGAAAGTAGCGGAGATCGACCCAAATTTAGTGGTAAAAGCCGGAGGAAGAATGAGAAACCTCAAAATTCAGGTACCGGTGGAAGACGCCGTCGTAAAGGATAATTTCCGAAAATAGTAGATTCGTTGAAACTTTCGATGGAAAAACACGTCTATATTGTGTACTTTTATGCTTTCTTGCTATGAAACACCTCCTTCTACTTATATTTTTCCTTACATCCGTGGGTGCGATCGCTCAAGAGTCTATCGTTACGCCTCCTTTAATTAAAGGGAAGGTGCTCAATGATGCCAATGATCAACCTTTGGAGAATGTAAACATTGTTAATTTGAACAGTGTAGTGGGGGCTACTTCTAACGCCGAAGGAGATTTTGAGATACGAGCCGTAGTGAACGATACTTTGTATTTTAGTTACTTAGGATTCAAATCCATTAGGGTGCGAGTTACCAATGACTGGTTAAAGTTTGGGGACATCAAGATCAAGATGACCGAACTGGGGATCGCCTTAGAAGAAGTAGTGGTGCGGCCCATTCAACTTACAGGTTATGTGGAAGTAGATGCGAAAACCATTCCTATTTACGATAATTACCGATACCGCATTAGCGGCGTAGGTTCCGGTTACGAAGGAGGGAGCCAACAGCCCGGCGCAGTGAACAAAGTACTGAGTGCGATCTTCAATCCAGCCGATTTCCTCTACAATGTGTTTGGAAAACGACCCACCCAAATGCGAAAGCTTCGGAAAATGAAGGAAGACGATGAGATACGTAATTTGCTTCAGAGCAAGTTCGACAGAGAAACCCTCATGGCGGTGCTTCAGTTGGAAAAGGTAGACATTGACGAAATTCTAAACAATTGTAACTATTCCAAGGACTTTATCCGCACGGCGAATGACCTTCAGATTTTGGATGCTATCAATGAGTGTTACGAAGAATACAAAGTGTTAAACCGAAAGAAAAAATAGTTTTTATTTTATTTAACAGAATCGTTGTTCTTTTAGGGTATTTTTAGGGAAATTCAAATCTCCAATAAACCATGGAAGAGATCATTTCGCGACAACGTGCTTTCTTCAACACCCATTCAACCAAAGAGCTTTCCTTTCGACTGGAACAGTTAGAGAAATTGGGACATGTGCTTACTACGCATGAACAGCAGCTTAATGAGGCTATCTTTAAGGATTTTAAAAAAAGTCCCATTGAGAACTACATCACAGAATTAGCCTTGTTGCTTAAGGAGATCAAGGACATCAAGAACAACCTTCATTATTGGGCTCGCAAGAAACGCGTAGCTACCAATCTGGCAAATTTCCCTGCTGCCAGCTACTTGTATCCGGAGCCATTAGGGGTGTGTTTGGTGATAGGCGCCTGGAACTACCCGTATCAACTATCGTTTGCGCCCGTGATCGCTGCCATTGCTGCAGGAAATACGGTGGTGTTAAAGCCTAGTGAATTGCCTTCACACACGTCCTCCTTAATGGCAACATTGGTTAAAGATCATTTCGATCCTGCCTTTTTTACAGTTGTAGAAGGGGGAGTCGAAGCAACTACAGAGTTATTGGATCAAAAATTCGATAAGATTTTTTTTACCGGGAGCACGAAAGTTGGAAAGATCGTTTATAAGGCGGCTGCCAAAAATCTTACACCTGTCACATTAGAGATGGGCGGCAAGAGTCCCGCTATTATTATGAAGGATGCCCATTTAAAAATGACGGTGAAGCGGCTTATTTGGGCAAAATTTCTAAATTCGGGACAAACTTGTATCGCTCCGGATTACGTAATGATCGAAGAGTCAATTGAAGAAGAATTCTTAAAACTTGCTAAAGAAGAGATTCTGAGTGCGAAGTATGCATTTGAGAACGATAATTATGTGCAGATCATCAATGAATCAAATTTCGATCGTCTCGTGGGTTTGCTCGATCCAGATAAGATATACTATGGTGGAAAAACAGATAAGGATAATCGTTATATACAACCAACGCTTATGTTCAATGTCACTTTTGAAGATGCCGTGATGCAGGAAGAGATCTTTGGACCCCTATTGCCCGTAATAGTTTTTGACAAGTTGGATCATGCCATTGACAAGATACGAAGCTTGCCAAAACCTTTATCTTGTTATATCTTCACTAGGAATAAGCAGACAGAGCGGAAGCTCCTAAAAGAACTGTCGTTTGGAGGCGGTGCAATCAATGAAGCGTTGATGCACATTAGCAATCCGCATTTGCCATTCGGTGGTGTTGGAAACAGTGGCATAGGGAATTACCATGGCGAAGCCGGATTTGAAGCATTCTCACACTATAAAAGCATTTTAAAAAAGCCAACCTGGTTGGAGCTGCCTTTAAAGTATCCGCCGTATTCATCCTCGAAGTTTCGTTGGTTAAAACGACTTATGAAGTTATAATAAATCCCTGTCAATGCTACAAACCCTGCTTCATTACAGTCTGCACTTCTTGTTTCCGGGATTGCTGGCATGGATCTTTTTTAGGCGACAATGGCAGCTTGCTTGGGCGATCATGCTGGCGACGATGTTGGTCGACTTGGATCACCTCTTAGCCACACCCATTTTTGCTGAAGACCGTTGCAGTATCAATTTCCACCCCTTGCATTCCTATGCGGCGATAGGCGTTTACTTGGTGTTGCTCTTTTTCAAGCGAACCCGTATCATTGCCGTTGGTCTGTTGCTGCACATGTTAACTGATGGAATTGATTGTATCTGGATGCGATAGCTTATAGATGATGGTAGGGCTCGTTTTTTAGGATGGTAAAAGCGCGGTAAAGTTGCTCCACGAAGAACAAACGTATCATTTGATGGGAGAAGGTCATGGCAGACAGGGACAGTTTGCCATTAGCTCTTTGGTACACTGCTTCGGAAAAACCATAGGGACCTCCAATAACAAAGATCAATTGTTTGAGTCCGCTGTTCATTTTTTTCTGAAGGAATTCAGAAAAACCAACTGACGAAAGGATTTTGCCTTTTTCGTCAAGCAACACGACAGTATCACTGCTTTGTATTCGTTTGAGGATCAATTCACCTTCGGCCTGTTTTTGTTGTTCTACTGAAAGGTGCTTCGTATTCTTGATATCGGCAATGACCTCCATGGAAAAAGGAATATAAAATCCCAAGCGCCTTGCGTAATCTTCCGTCATGGCAGAAAGTTGTTTACTGTCGGTCTTGCCAATAACAAGTAAGCTAATTTTCATGGATAAATCATTCAGAATTTAAAAATACAAAGATAAAATGAATGGTCTTGCCCGCTATCCCTTCGGTCTTCAAACTTTTTAAGTTATTTTAGCTAAAAATTGGTTCGCTATGATTTCAAAAAAGCAATTCAATAAAGAAGTGGATCGCATTATTTCCAATGCCATCCGGGAAGATGTAGGCGATGGAGATCACAGTTCTCTTGCTTGTATCCCTGAAGATGCAACAGGTACGGCGAAATTATTGGTAAAAGATAATGGGATCATTGCGGGTGTGGATTTCGCCCGTCAGGTTTTCGAATTTGTAGATCCGGGTTTAGAGCTGGACATTAGAATTACCGACGGAAGCCCTGTGAAATATGGTGATGTTTGCTTTTATATTTCGGGTTTGTCACAATCCATCTTAAAAAGCGAACGCTTGGTATTAAACGCCATGCAACGAATGAGTGCCATAGCAACCAAGACCCGTCAGTATGTAGAGGTTTTGGAAGGGACAGGCACGAAGATATTGGATACCCGAAAAACCACTCCAGGGATTCGTGCGCTGGAGAAATGGGCGGTGAAGATAGGGGGTGGCGAGAACCATCGGTTTGCATTGTACGATATGATCATGCTCAAGGATAATCATATTGATTTTTGTGGCGGTGTTACGAAAGCCATTGAGAAAACCAAGGAATACCTACGTGAGAGTAGTATGAACTTGAAGATTATTGTCGAAGCTCGTGACCTTTCAGAAATTGAAGAGATATTAAAGAACGACGGTGTATACCGTATTCTTATTGATAATTTTAATTATGAAGATACAAAGAAAGCTGTTGCCATGATTGGCGACCGCTGTCTCACCGAATCCAGTGGTGGCATCACTTTAGAAACTGCGAGAAAATACGCCGAATGTGGTGTAGATTACATTTCCAGTGGTGCTTTGACACATTCCGTTTACAACATGGACCTAAGCCTAAAAGCAGTTCAATGAGCACCGAAGCCGGAAGAAAAGCCACGCTACTCGAACAATTGAAATCATGGTTTACACACAGGATCGATCAACTGGTGGCGAGGAGTAAGCAAATTAAACTTCCCGGTTTTCACGGTCTAACGTTGTACCACCTTTTGGATATTTATGGTTCGGGGATCATTAAAGGAACCTTTTCATCACGTGCTACATCAATTGCTTATAGCTTTTTTGTGGCTTTATTTCCTTTTCTGCTTTTTATACTGAACTTAATACCGCTCGTCCCAATCGAAGGCTTTCAAACCCGTTTTCTAATATTTATTGAAGATCTGTTACCACCGCAAACAGCCGAGTTCTTTTATCCGACCATTGCAGATATTGCGGTGAATCCACGAGGCGGAGGACTGCTTTCTTTTGTATTCTTTTTATCTCTGTTTTTAGCGGCGAATGGAGTGAACGCCATTTTCAGTGCATTTGAATATTCGTTTCACGTTACTATGAACAGAGGCTTCTTTAGGCAGTACAGTGTTGCGTTGGTGGTCTCTATCTTTTTGGCATTGTTGTTGTTAATTACGGTAGGAGTCATCTTGTATGGTGAATATGTTATCAATAGCTTGAAAGGAAATGAATATATACAGAATGACCTTTTTTGGATCTCGGCTTTACAGCTAATCGTATTTGTAGTCATGGTATATGTAATCATTTCTACGCTCTATTACTACGGAACCAAGGAAGGGAAAGAATCTCGATTCTTTTCGATAGGAGCGTTGATCACCACCTTGTTGTTCATGCTAACGACCTACCTGTTTGGAATTTATATTAATAATTTTTCCAATTATAATGAGTTGTATGGATCCATTGGTGCACTTTTAATAATGATGTTATATATTTGGATCAATGCAAATCTATTGCTGCTAGGATTTGAATTGAATATTTCACTGCAGCGACTTAAGGACAAATATTAATTTTAATACTAAATAACGTAAATACTCTCTCATGAAAAATCTACTTGTACTTATTATTGCTTTGGTCACCGTGAATGTGTCCATGGCACAAACCCAGGTTGGCAGTGTCACCTTGCCTAATACGCTTAGCTTTGGCGGCGACGATTTGGTGTTGAATGGCGCCGGTATTCGAAAAAAGGCGATGATACTTAAATTGTATTCCGGCGGATTATACCTTACAAAAAAATCAAGCGACGCCAAATCCATCATGAATGCCGATGAGACCATGGCCATTCGATTGGTCATCACTTCTAGTTTTGTATCCAGCGATGCGATGAAAGAAGCCGTGGAAGAAGGATTTGATGCTTCGATGGGTGGTGACACCTCTTCTTTAAACACAGAGATACAAAAGTTCATAAAATTCTTTAATGATGAGATCGTAGAAGATGACACCTTCGATATTACCTATCAAAAGGGGAAAGGCGTTGTCGCGTATAAAAATGGTAAAGAACTTGGCACTATTTCCGGAATGAAATTCAAAAGAGCACTTTTTGGTATTTGGATGGGGAATGACCCGGTGGATAGCAAGTTGAAAAAAGCCATGCTTGGTAACTAAGAAAACAGGATGATAAAAAATTTGATCTTAGTATTTGTTCTTGCTTTCGTAACAGCTGGCGTGCACTCCCAAAGTGTCCTTGGAAAATGGAAGACAGTAGACGATAAGACCGGCATTACCAAATCGGTGGTGGAGATCTACGAACAAGACGGAAAGGTGTATGGAAAAGTTGTGGAGATCTTGAATAAAGACAGACAAGACGCTGTCTGCGATCAATGTGAAGGCGCCGACAAGAACAAAAAGATCTTGGGTCTAACTATTATTCGCGGACTTGAAAAGGATGGTGATGAATACAACGGCGGACACATTTTAGATCCCGAGAACGGAAAATTGTACAAATGTTATATTGAATTAGAAGCGCCTAATAAGCTAAAAGTAAGAGGTTATATAGGATTTTCCTTACTAGGGCGATCCCAATTCTGGTATCGCGTAAAATAATACTTGTTTATAAGTAATGAGAAAGGCCGTCTATTAAATGGATGGCCTTTTTTAATTTTATAAAATAGTTCTAGCTCCTATGCTTTACAAAGGAATTATCATTTAATTACGGGAAACCTTTAATCTTAAACCAAAACAATTGGCAGGGTGCCGCCATTACAAGTTGTGTATTTTATAGATGTCATATTACCCATTCCTTTAAAACAAGCGTTCACATACCATGTGAACAAAGATGAAGCGGCATTTTTAGAACAGGGGATGCGGGTGGCTGTACCCTTCGGTAAGTCCAAAATATACACCGGAATCGTTTATGCTGTCTATGCCAATAATCCACCGGGTTATGAAACAAAATCGATTGACCAGATCTTGGATGAGTCACCCATCATTACAACGACTCAAATACGTCATTGGGAGTGGATGGCTAATTATTATATGTGTACCCTTGGGGAGGTAATTCGGGCGGCTTTGCCAAGTGCATTTTTACTGGAGAGTGAAACCATAGTGATGTTAGCTTCGGAAAAGGAAGTAGACGAATCCGGATTTTCTGATGAGGAGTTCTTGGTTTATGAGGCATTGCAGCATCAGTCCGCACTGCATATAAATGATATTCGGTCGATCTTGGACCGAAGCAATGTAGTAAGAGTGTTGCAAACCATGCTTCAGAAAGGGGTGATCCAAGTTCAAGAAGAAGTGTTCGAGCAGTATACCCCCAAATTAAAGCGCTACATTAAACTTAGTGCGCATTATTCCGAAGAAGAGAACTTAAAAGAGTTGCTGGACCTTCTAACCCGTGCTCCGAAGCAGCGTGCGGTATTGATGACACTCTTTATGCTTTCGTCACAGCAAAAGCGACCGGTGGACTCAATCACACTTCAGAAAAAAAGTGATGCCTCGGCAGCAGTCCTTAGAACATTGCTTGACAAAGGAATCCTTGAAGAATTCTACATTCAAAAAGACCGAATTGAATATTCCGGAGCGGATACAGCGGCCATCAAGACATTGAATCCTGCACAAGAGCAGGCGTTTAATGATATTAAAACCTCCTTTGAATCCTACGAAGTTACCTTATTGCACGGTGTTACTTCCAGTGGCAAGACAGAAATCTATGTGCGCCTTATGGAAGAACTGCTGGATAGCGGAAGACAAATTTTGTATATGTTGCCGGAGATCGCTTTAACGACCCAATTGATCTCCCGGCTTCAAAATTATTTTGGCGAACGGGTGTCGGTCTATCATTCTAAACACTCTATTAATGAGCGGGTGGAGGTATGGAACAATGTGTTGGATATGAAACCGAAAGTCCAAATCGTTATTGGTGCACGTTCGTCTCTTTTTCTGCCCTTTCAGAATTTAGGATTGGTGATCGTGGATGAAGAACACGAACCCTCTTTTAAGCAATACAGTCCCGCCCCTCGTTATCACGGTCGTGACAGTGCCGTTGTCTTAGCGCAATTACATAACGCCAAAGTGATTATGGGTTCTGCGACACCAGCCATAGAAACCTATCACAATGCCAAGACTCATAAATATGGTATGGTGTCTTTAAAGAAACGTTATGGGAATGTGCTCATGCCCGAAATAACCCTTATTGATATCAAGGAAAAGCATCGAAAAAAACAAATGACAGGTCATTTTAGTGATCAGTTATTGAAAGAGATGTCCGAAGCATTGGGTCATGGAGAACAAGTAATGTTGTTTCAGAACAGAAGAGGATTCTCTCCTGTTGTAGAATGTACTACCTGTGGCATAGCACCTCAATGTCCCAATTGTGATGTAAGCTTAACCTATCATCAACATAAAAATGAGTTACGCTGTCACTACTGCGGGTATCACATGATAATGCTCATAAGCTGTATGGCCTGCGGTAGCGAAACGCTGGATACGAAGGGTTTTGGAACAGAGCAAATAGAATCTGAGCTTTCTGTTTTATTCCCCGATCATCGCATTGCCCGAATGGACCAAGACACCACCAAAGGGAAATACGCTTATGCAAAATTGATCGATGCATTGGAAAATCAGGAGATCGACATATTAGTAGGAACACAAATGTTGGCAAAGGGACTGGATTTCAGGAATGTGAGTCTGGTAGGGGTGATGAATGCAGATAATCTACTCAACTTCCCCGATTTTAGAGCACATGAGCGAAGTTTTCAATTATTACAACAGGTTTCGGGTAGGGCAGGTCGTACACAAAAACGCGGTAGGGTATTGATCCAAACCTATAATCCGTACCATCAAATCCTGCAGCAGGTTAGTATGAATGATTATGAAGGAATGTACAAACAGCAAATAGAAGAACGTTATCAATACCATTATCCGCCGTTCCACCGACTTATAAAAATCACGTTCAAGGATAAGAATCAATATAAGATGCAACAAGCCGCAGCTTGGTATGGGCGTGCATTGGAGCTAAAGTTGGAAGAACATGTGCTAGGCCCCGTAGCGCCGCCGGTTGCACGAATTAGGAATAAATATATATCCAATATTCTGGTGAAAGTACCTAAGACACTCTCTTTGAAAAAAACAAAAGCATATATAGATGGAGTGCAGCGAAGTTTTAATTCACTGAAAGAATTCTCTACAGTACGCGTGTTGATAGATGTTGATACCTTTTAAGAACGGATGCTAGCGGCAAGCGCCTCCACCAAGTCAGCTTTTCGGTTTCTGCTAAGCGGCAACTGCTCTTTATCTAATTCGATCACCTTACTGTTATAACGCTCCACTTTGTCCAGATTCACTATATACGATTTATGGATACGTAAGAAGCGATCTTCCGGTAATAAGGATTCGAAGGCCTTCATAGTAGAGAGGACTACAAGCGCATCGTGTTCGGTGACAAGCTTTACGTAATCACCCAAAGCTTCGATGTACCGAAGTTCGTTAAGGAATACTTTTCGTTTTTTAAGGTTGCTCTTCACAAAAATAAAGTCTTCCTCGTCAAATCCGTCGTCATTCTTAAGCTTGTAATTGGTGATCGCTTTGTGCACTGCGTTTAGGAAACGCTCTTTAGAGATCGGTTTCCGAAGGTAATCGACAGCATCGTAATCGAACGCTTTAAAAGCGTATTTGGTCTTACCCGTCACAAAGATGATCTGTGGTTTGTGGGTAAGGTCATCTAAAAGGTCAAAACCGGACAGAATAGGCATTTCAATATCCAGAAAGATAAGATCGATCTCGGTAGTGGCCAACCCCATTTTCGCTTCAATAGCGTTGTTGTATTCGGCTACCAAATTTAGAGATGGATGATTTTCAATAAGTTTGACGATGGAAAGTCGCTGCAACGTCGAATCGTCAACAATAGCACACTTAAGTATTGGTTTATCCACTGTTAGCTAGTTTAATAATACAGCAATTATAAGTAAAAAATCGATGAATGGCAAGTTTTTTTAACATTTGTCGTGAAAATTACACACTTTATCTTTTTGTGTAGGAAAAAAACCATGTTTTGAAAGTATTTTAATAAGGGTTTGAAAATTAGAATTAATGTAGTATTTTTGCACGCTCTTGGCAAAGCGCCATGAGTATATAAATAATTTTAAGTACGATTTTTTATGAATCATTATGAAACTGTTTTCATCTTAAATCCCGTTTTATCTGAAGAACAGATAAAGGAAACAGTTAAGAAATACGAAGATATTCTTGTTTCTAAAGGTGCTAAGATGATATCAAAAGAGAATTGGGGGTTAAAGAAATTAGCCTACGCAATTCAACACAAAAAGAGTGGTTTTTACCATTTGTTCGAGCACACCGCTCCCGGTGACGCTATCAACGATTTAGAGGTTGAGTTTAGAAGGGATGAACGCATCATGCGTTATCTTACCGTTACTTTAGACAAGCATGCGATCGCTTGGGCAGAGAAGAGAAGAAACCGTAACAAACAAACCGCATAATCATGGCAACTTTACAACAACAAGCAAAAGGAAAAAAGGACGGAGAGATTAGATATCTTACTCCTTTGAACATTGAGACGTCTAAAGCTAAGAAATACTGTCGTTTTAAAAAGTCTGGTATTAAGTATGTGGATTATAAAGATCCGGATTTCTTATTGAAGTTTGTGAACGAACAAGGTAAGATCTTACCAAGGCGTTTAACAGGAACTTCGTTGAAATACCAACGCAAAGTGGCTGTTGCCGTTAAGAGAGCGCGTCATTTGGCACTAATGCCATATGTGGCCGATTTATTAAAATAAAAAGCAGATAGGATTATGGAACTTATATTAAAGAACGACGTAGAGAACCTAGGATTTGCAGACGACGTAGTGACTGTAAAGAGTGGATACGGAAGAAACTTCTTGATTCCTAACGGGCACGCTGTGTTGGCAACTCCTTCTGCGAAGAAAGTGTTGGCAGAGACGTTAAAGCAACGTGCTTACAAAGAAAAGAAGATTATTGAAGATGCTCAAAAAGAGGCTAATAAATTGAACGGTCTTGAAATAAAAATGTCTGCTAAAGCAGGAGAAGGTGACAAATTATTTGGATCTGTTACCAATGCCGATCTAGCGGAAGCTTTGGAAAAAGAAGGTGTTTCTATCGAGAAGAAATACATTTCAATATTGGGGGGTAGCATTAAGCGTACCGGTCAATACGAAGCGACAATTCGCTTCCACCGAGATGTGATCTCAAACTTCACATTCGACGTAGTAGCGGAAGCAAAGTAATTTGTTGACCAAAACATATAAAACCCTCCCTGTGAAAGCTTCGGAGGGTTTTTTTATTACATACTATGAAATATACCCGACTTACAAAAGAACAGTTTGAAGAATTACATCCCGAATTCATCAACTTCCTGGCAACACAATCTATTACGGCAAAGGAATGGGCCTCTATTAAGGAGAAGCAACCCGAAGTAGCCGAACAGGAGTTGGACGTTTTTAGCGATCTCATTTGGGAAGGGGTGTTGTCCAAAGCTGGCTATCTGGAGAACATATCGCCTCAGCAACTGTTCCTATTTAAATTAGAAGCCACGAAGATGCGCTTGATCGTTGTAAAGGTAACCGATACGACTAAAGATATTACAACGCCCGAAGGATACCGCTGGCTTCAACAAAACTATGCTTCAGATACTGTAGAGTTTCTTCAAGCCTCGAAGGAATATTCGAACGACAAGCATGGAGATATCTTTGACTTGATCCAACAAGGATCGGTCATTACGAAAGGGGAACTCTATACGTTTTTCAGCAACTTGCTTCAGCAATAAGAGTTTACTCCCACGTTGTCACTACAATTCAACCGGCGTTTCGCCATTATTCGTAGCGCAAACTCTCTATGGGATCCAATTTCGCTGCTTTTGCAGCAGGGTAGGAGCCTGCGATCACGGCTACCAGGAAAGTGATCAGTGTGGCCCAGAGCATGGCCGCCCACGGGAGCGAATAATCAAACTCAAAGATCTTGGCGATCACGAATCCGGCGACAACACCTAACAGAATCCCTAGAATACTACCAAACTGACCAATCACAATAGTTTCCATAAAGAATTGTGTAGAGATGGTGGAGCTTTTGGCGCCCATCGCTTTTCGCACGCCAATTTCCCGAGTACGTTCGGTAACCGAAACCAGCATGATGTTCATAAGCGCAATGGAAGACCCTAGAATGGTAATAATGCTAATGATCCATGCCGAAATCTCCAAAACGCCCGTGATCTGCCCAATACGATTAATGAGGTCGTCACTACGCTCGATGCCAAAATTATTCTCTTCTACAGGATTCAAACCTCGTACATTTCGGAAGGATACAATGGCTGCATCCTGAGCCCCTTGCATCATTTCCTTATCCTGCACCATCACACTAATGGTATAATTGATATTCGGGTCGGTAAAAATACCCCGTGCGACCTGAATGGGAATTAGTACTTTGAGGTCTTGGTTATTTCCAAAGGTGGACCCTTTGGATTCCAAAATTCCCACTACCTTAAACTTTACGCCGCGAATACTAATGGTCTTGTTAAGGGGATCGTCATTCTTAAAAATACTCTTGACAAAATCCGATCCAATAAGACATACCTTGTTGTTATTCTGAATATCGAAAAAAGTAAATTCCCGCCCGCGATCGACCTTGGTTCCCGTATTTTCCAAATAATGCTCGTTCACGCCATAGACTTGAACTTCGGGGTCTGTCTTCTCACTCTCGAATTTCACTTCCGCCGAACCCGTACCTCGAAAGCTCACCGATGTTTGAGAATAAGGGAAATCATACACATCGATAAATTCCCGAATATTGTCATAACTAATAATAGGATTGATCTTTTCCCGTTCCCCGCTCCCTCGGCGTTGGACATTGAATTCGTACTGTTGAATGTTAAAAGTATTCGCTCCCATCGACGCAAAATCGTTGGAAATAGTATTCTCTAATGCTTTGACCAGACTTAAAATACCCACCAAAGCAAAAATTCCTATCGCAATGATAACGATGGTAAGAACCGTTCTAAGCATTTGGCTTTTTATGGAATCCAGCGCGATACGAACATTTTCCCGAAAGAGTGAAAACATAAAGAAGAGGTTTGGTATTTCGTTAGACTATAATATGTCCATAAAGTTACAATTTCATCATTATTTTAAGATATTTGCAAGGTAATTAATTTCTGGTTCGGGACATTAGGTATCTGCATATCTATCCCTCCAATAAACCAATCATTCAACAAGTGTCTAAAAAACCCTCCATACCTAAAGGAACCCGGGATTTTTCTCCCCAAGAAGTTGCAAAGCGCCACTACATCATGGACACCATAAAAGGAAGTTTTACAGCCTTTGGTTTTCAGCCTATTGAAACACCTTCTTTCGAGAACAGCGAAACGCTTATGGGAAAATATGGAGAGGAAGGGGATCGGTTGATCTTTAAGATCTTGAATAGCGGCGATTATCTTGCGAAAGTGGATGACACTCTTTATGCTGAAAAAGACAGTACTAAAATAACTGCAAAAATTTCAGAGAAAGCCTTGCGCTATGATCTAACGGTGCCTTTTGCACGCTATGTAGTTCAGCATCAAAACGAGATCACCTTTCCTTTTAAGCGTTACCAAATACAGCCGGTTTGGCGTGCCGATCGTCCCCAGAAAGGGCGCTTTAGAGAATTTTTTCAGTGTGATGCCGATGTTGTTGGCAGTGATTCGCTGTGGCAGGAAGTGGAGCTCGTTCAATTGTACGATACCGTATTCGCTAAGCTGAAATTGGAGGGCGTCACCATTAAACTCAATAATCGAAAGATATTAAGCGGTATTGCTGAAGTAATAGGCGAAACCGATAAGCTCATCGATTTTACGGTAGCGTTAGACAAATTAGACAAGATAGGTGAAGAAGGCGTTAAGGACGAGATGCGCTCCAAAGGAATTTCGGAAGCGGCCTTACAGAAAGTACAACCGCTATTTGAAGCCAAAGGAGATGCTTCAGAAAAACTGAAACTGCTGAGTGAACTTTTAAGTACTTCAGAAACAGGAAAAAAAGGAGTATTCGAATTGGAGTTTATCGTCAATACGGTTTCAGAGTTGAAACTAAAGACCGCTACCTTAGAGGTAGATGTAACGTTGGCAAGAGGATTGAATTATTACACCGGTGCTATTTTTGAAGTATCGGCACCTCAAGGTGTGGCTATGGGCAGTATTGGTGGCGGTGGTCGTTACGATGACCTTACCGGTATTTTTGGATTAAAGGAGGTAAGCGGCGTAGGCATTTCTTTTGGTCTGGACAGAATCTATCTCGTACTTGAAGAATTGAACCTGTTTCCTGAAACAGTTTCGGAAGGCACAAAAGTCTTGTTTTTAAACTTTGGTCCGCGGGAAGCACTATATGCAATGAAAGCTATCACCCATTTACGAACCGAGGGCATACAAGCTGAACTCTATCCCGATGAAGCAAAAATGGGGAAACAAATGGGATACGCAGACAAGCGCGATATTCCGTTTGTTGTCTTGGCAGGTGAGACTGAAATGGAGGATGGAAAGTATACCCTTAAAAACATGAAGTCCGGAGAGCAAGATCAACTCGACTTTGACGCACTCTTAAAAGCGCTGAAATAAAAAAAAACCCTTCCGAACGGAAGGGTTTTTTGTAGCGAGAACGAGACTTGAACTCGTGACCTCCGGGTTATGAATCCGACGCTCTAACCACCTGAGCTACCTCGCCGTATTTTGCGACGGCAAAGATAGAAACAAATTCATGGGGCGCAAAGTTTAGTTTCATTTTTTTGATCTTCATTTCAATAAAAAAATGTCGCTTTCATTTATCCGTTAAAATTAAAATATTTATATTGGGCAGCAGCTAACTAAAACTATGGACGACAAGATTAAATACGAGATGGAGTTTCCTATACATGTTTCGCCTTCTCTTTTATACCAGTACATTTCAACGCCTTCCGGTATGAGCGAATGGTACGCAGATAATGTAAATTCCAGAGGTGAATACTTCACATTTATCTGGTCCGGCAGCGAAGAAAAAGCACGACTGCTGGGAAAGAAAAGTGGTGAGCGCATCAAGTTCAAATGGGTGGATGATGAGGAAACCGATTATTATTTCGAACTGCGCATTCAGGTCGATGAGATCACCAAGGATGTTTCTTTGATGGTAACCGACTTTGCGGAAGAGGACGAGATTGAAGAAGGGAAAATGTTGTGGGAAAATATGATCTCTAACCTAAAGCAAATTTTAGGTTCCGCTTAGTAGATCCTTCAGCCCTTGCTTTAGGTTCGCGATAAATAATAGTATCTTTGCGCCGTTTCCAATCTTAAAGAAACGGCTTTTTTATGATCAATTTTAACGGAATCATCGACGATACTTTCGAAAAGAATGCGCTTGCCTCCAACAGGGGATTACAGTACGCCGACGCCGTATTTGAAACCATAAAGGTCTCTGCCGGAAAGATCCTGTTTTGGGAAGACCACTATTTTAGATTGATGGCATCCATGCGCATCCTGCGTATGGAGATACCCATGGATTTTACAATGGAATTCTTGGAAAATGAGATCCAAAAAACGATTGCCGCTCAAAAAGAACAGGGATCGGCCTTTCGCGTTAAATTGTTGGTTTGGAGAAAACCAGGAGGGAAATATACTCCTGAAACACATGACGTGGATTATCTTATTGTTGCCAAGCTATTAACAACTCCTTTTTATATACTAAACGAAGCGCCTTATACCGTCGAACTATACAAGGACCATTATGTAACGTCCGGACTGCTTGCTACCCTTAAGACTACGGCAAAGACCATTCATGTGTTGGGTAGTATTTATGCTTCAGAAAATGAGTATGCCAATTGTTTCCTACTCAACGAAAAGAAACAGGTAGTGGAAGCGCTAAATGGCAATATTTTTTTAGTGAATGGTTATAAGATCAAAACGCCGCCCTTGGAGGATGGTTGTCTCAATGGGATTCTTCGAAAGCAGATCATGGCCATTGTAGCACAGATGCCCGACTATATCCTTGAAGAAGCTTCGGTTTCTCCCTTCGAGCTGCAAAAAGCCGATGAGATTTTTATCACAAATACCATCATGGGTATTCAGCCTATTTCGGCATATAGAAAAAAGGAATATGGTGTTTCAGTAGCAAAAGACTTGCTGGCAAAACTTAACGTAAAAGCGCGCTTAGGCTAATTGTAGATAGGGTTTTCAGGAGCATTAGACCAAATTACATAATCTCCTCCAAATTCGATCATTTTCTCTTTCCAAAAATTAGAGTACGATTTTCCAATGATATCATTTTTATAGTTATTAGGAGCGACCACCCAGCTGTTCACTTCCAATTCCTGATCTAACTGATTGCTGTCCCAACCCGAATACCCTAAAAAGAATCGAATTTGATCTTCGCGCAGCCTATCCTCTTGCAACATCCCAATTATTGCATTAAAGTCACCGCCCCAATAGATTCCGTTGGAGATTTCGATGCTATCCGGTATCAGTTCCGGGATACGATGAATAAAATACAGATTGTCTTGTTCTACAGGCCCCCCATTGTATACCATAAGATTGGATTGCACCTCTGGCACAAAATCTTTTAAGCGATACTCCAATGGCTTGTTTAGAATAAACCCAACAGATCCGGATTCATTGTATTCGGCTAGCAGCACCACCGAACGATTGAAGGAAACGTCACCTATAATAGAAGGTTCGGCCACCAGAAGGACTCCTTTGGTTGGTTTTAATGATGTCATCTTTGGGTTTTAGTTATTTAAATCTAAGTATTAATTTTTGAATAAACAACATCTGCCCTTGAAACTATGGGACATAAAAGAGAAAACCCTCTGTAACAATGCTACAGAGGGTTTTCAAATAGATACAAAGTACTTTAATTAGTTTACAGCATTTGCAAGTTCAGAACCTGCTTTGAATTTTACTACTTTCTTAGCTGCAATTCTGATAGTTTTTCCAGTTTGTGGGTTTCTTCCGTCTCTGGCAGCTCTCTTAGATACTGACCAAGATCCAAAACCTACTAATGATACTCTATTTCCTTTTTTTAGGGACTTTTCAACGTTTCCAAGGAAAGACTCTAAGGCTTTTTTAGCGGCTGCTTTTGTGATTCCGGCATCTTCTGCCATTGCATCGATTAAATCTGATTTGTTCATAGTTTACTGTTTAAATTAAAATTGTTGGTTAAACTTCTATTAATTGCTCTACAAATTTAATCGGATTATCCATCCATGCAAGTAATGACGCGGTAAATCCGCGTTTTTGTTGATAACTTAGAACCTTTGTTAATAAAGAGGGTGCATTTTCTATCAATTTAACGATAGCAATAACAGCAAGGCTTCACATCATTTTAGCGTCTTCAGCTATTGGAAACCCATTTAAAAGATCTGCTACAGGCATTCTGCGCTTCCCGGGCAATTGCAATTCTTTAATAATAAGGTAGCCGTCCTTAGTCGCTACCTTTAGCTCCTTTTTGGTTGTGTGAATACTTCCCGGTGAATCATCATGCGTCATGTTTTCGGGCATTGCTTCATAGATCTTCACCTTCAGTTCTTCACCGTTATTGTTTAATAGAGTCCAAGCCACGGGATAAGGAGATAAGCCTCTTATAAAAGCATCAATTTGCGATACACTGCAGCTCCAATCGATACGCGTATTCTCAGGACTTAGTTTTGGTGCCTCTTTATAAGAAGATGATTCAGGTTGGCGTGTGGTCTGTACCGTACCCTTGGCAATCTTCTCAACCGTAGCTACCACAAGTGCGCTTCCCAATTCCATGAGTCTATCGTGCAAACTTCCTGCGGTCTCTCTTGGCGAAATGCATATCTCTTCGGAAGCAATTATCGCTCCGGTGTCAATTTTCTCATCGATGAAAAAGGTCGTGACCCCTGTTATTGTCTCCCCATTCATGATGGCCCAATTAATGGGAGCGGCACCCCTATAGTGTGGTAATAGCGAAGCGTGTAAGTTGAATGTTCCGAGTCTCGGCATGGACCAAACAGCCTTAGGGAGCATTCTAAATGCTACCACTATCTGAAGATCGGCTTTTAATTGGGTCAATGCGGCTAAGAAATCTTCAGACTTCAAATTGGTTGGCTGTAGAATGTTTAAGCCTTGGGATTGTGCAAAGCTTTTTACTGCCGACTCACTAACCTTTCGGCCGCGACCCGCAGGTCTATCGGGCGCCGTGATCACACCTACGACCGTACAACCGGCCTCGAGTAATTTTTCTAAGACACCTACGGCAAAATCCGGAGTTCCCATAAATACAATCCGAAGGTCTTTCATCACACTATAAAATATTGGTGTTTGGTGTTCATTTTTATTTTTTCTGAATCCAGCAACAACTGAAGCACCGATAGTACTTTTGCTTCAGCGAATGTAAGCTTTTCTGAAATGACTCGCGAGCTCATCTCATTTTCTTCCAATAATTGAAGGATCGCTGCTGCTATTACCTTTGTTTCTTTGGTATTGGTTGTTGTCTTTTGTGAGGCACATACGCTACAAATTCCGCAGGGAGAAAGGGTCTCTTCACCAAAATAGGAAACCAGTTGGATGCTACGGCAAAGACTATCGTTCTCTACATACCGTAGCACAGCCTTGACCTGTTCCTGCTTCTTTGCATGAAGCACTTCAACGTCCTTTGCCACTACATTGATGGTCTTGTCATCTTCTCGGGGCACAAGAAAGGTGATCGTTGCATCGGTTTCGTAGATCATTAAGTCGATAAGGGCATCACGTTCTAATTGCTTGAGCACTTTAAGCACTTCTTGAATAGGTTGTCCGGATTTCTTAGCGACCAGTTCCAGGTTAATAAAGGTCGCCGTATCGAAAATACCACTGTACAGGCGTAGAATGGTTTTACCAATCACCGAGGCAAGTATGTCCTTCTTAAAGTAGTCAAGCACTTTTTCTGAAGGGACTAAAAACTGTAATTTCGATTTTCTTCCGAACTCTTTAGACAATTGAAGCACGCCCAATCGATCCAATGTATTCAAGCCATTATAGGTAAGCAAGGAATTTAAACTGTAGGTAGCACAAAATTCGGTAAAATTGAAATTGTGCTGTGTAAATTCACCCTCACCATACGAAACGTGAAAATAGTTGCTTAGCGTGCGATACAGCTGCTTAAGGTCCTTTGGCGTAGGAAGGGAGGCTATAAATTGTTTCTTAATTAGTGTTTTATCGTATTCACTGTACAATACAATGGCATTGGCGAAATGTCCGTCCCGTCCTGCGCGTCCCGCTTCCTGAAAATAGCTTTCCAAACTTTCCGGGAGTTGTATGTGAATCACGTAGCGCACATCGGGATGGTCTATTCCCATGCCAAAGGCATTGGTTGCCACCATGGTACTAATACTACCCGCTCGCCAGGCACGCAAGCGTTCTTCTCGGTCGATTTTCGAAATTCCTCCATGATAGAATGATGAGGAGATTCCTAAATTCTGAAGGTGTGTAGCGGTTTCAACGGCAGTGTTTCTGCTTCGTACATATACAATGGCAGATCCGGTGTTCTTCTTTAACAGTTGCTCCAGTCTGTAGAGTTTATCCTCTTCAAAATAGACCTGATACGAAAGATTTTCGCGAACAAAAGAACTTTTAAACACGGCAGGAAGTTCCATTTGCAACTGTGCAATTGTATCTTCCAGAACCTCCGGTGTAGCAGTTGCCGTAAGCGCAATTACGGGTACTAAGGGATGCAGTTCGCGCAACACAGTGATATTCCTGTAAGCCGGACGAAAATCATTCCCCCATTGTGAAATACAATGTGCTTCATCTACCGCAATTAGGTTGATGTTCATCTGCCGTAAACTGTTCTGAACGACCTCTTGCTGTAAACGTTCCGGTGAAAGGTATAAGAATTTGTAATTTCCGTAGATCGCATTATCCAGAAGGGTGCGAACCTCCTCGAAAGCAAGACCGCCCGTAATACTTAAAGCCTTTATTCCTTTTTCTTGCAGGTTCTTTACTTGATCGTTCATTAAAGCAACCAAAGGAGAGACCACTATACATATTCCCTCCAAGGCCATGGCCGGTACTTGGAAGCATAGGGATTTACCCCCGCCGGTGGTCAATAATGCCACCGTGTCCTTGCCATCCAATACAGAAGTAATGATCGCTTCCTGCATGGGTTTGAAGGAGACATAGTTCCAATAGGTGGCGAGGATTTGATGTGGTGTACTCAATAGCTATTTTCCAGATGACTTAGTATATACTCACTTCGGTTTTCGACAGATCCAACAGGTACTTCGTACACGGAATATCCGTATTTTTGGTACCCTTCCACTAGAAACCGATAGATCTTTTCGGCTTCTGCAAACGATTCGTAGCGTTCATTGTCTTGCTCATATATAGCTTCCCAGGGAGGTAGAAGAAAAATAGCATCGTAGCGATGTGTTTGGCAGACTTCGGAAAAATTTTCGGGATAATGTGATCGCACATAGTCCATATAAGCTGTAACGTCGGGCATTCCGCGATCATAGAACAAAAAACGTGTAGCATCATATTCGTTGGCACTGTGGAACTGCGCTAAACGTCCTTCCAAAAGTTTTTTGCTGAAAAGGATAGGGTTTTCTAGGAAAAGCTGCGCAATACCTTCTTTTTGGGCCTCTCGAATCACATCTCTTGAAATTTCGTGCAGACAGGCATAGCCGGAATTTTCCAAATGACTAATTAAGGTGGTTTTTCCGGAACCCGGTCCTCCGGAAATCACAATTCTTTTCGTTTTCAATCGTTTCAATTTTATACAAAGTACGTAAATATTATTGAGACCTAAAGTGTATCTTTGTCGGTACATTCCCTAGAAGTACTCCATGAAACAAGATAAGAACACCCAAGAGTTTTACGAGCGTTTAAAACAGCAACTCAGCGATGATACCGTATGGCCGGCCCCATATTTATTTAAGTTCATTGTCCCTGCCGAACTGGAAAAAATTGCAGAGATAGAAGCAATCTTCGATGGTACTGAAGCTGTGATCCATACGCGTGATTCTTCCAAAGGGAACTACACCAGCGTATCGATTAAAGTGAATATGGCATCTCCCGATGCGGTGATTGAGAAATATCTTGAAGTTTCTAATGTCGAAGGGGTTATTTCATTATAAATTTAGTATTTTGCAATCAAGATTTACTTCAGAGTACAAACTTTCCATTTAACTACACTATTTTGATAGATAATTTAGAATACAATACAGATCGTCCGCAATTGATCATTCCTGAGTACGGGCGGCACATCCAAAAAATGGTCGACTACGCCATTTCAAAAGAGGACAAAGAAGAACGCAATAAAGTGGCCAAAAGCATCATTGCAGTGATGGGGAATCTCAATCCGCATTTACGGGACGTACCCGATTTTCAGCATAAATTATGGGACCAATTGTTCATCATATCCGATTTTAAATTGGACGTGGACTCTCCCTTCGATAAGCCGTCTCGAGAAGAATTGATGGAACGGCCACAGCCGCTCAAGTATCCGCAAAATCATCCTAAGTATCGCTTCTACGGAAACAACATCAAACGTATGATCGATGTAGCTAACAGCTGGGAGGAAGGCGATAAGAAAGAAGGATTGATCCTTACCATTGCCAACCATATGAAGAAGTGTTTTTTAAATTGGAATAAGGATACTGTGGAAGATGACGTGATCTTTCAACACCTTTTTGAACTTTCCGAAGGGAAGATCAATTTGAAAAATAGCGATGAGGATTTGTCGAAACCGCACGACTTGTTGAAGAACAAGAAACGATTCAGTACCAGCAATACAAATACCTCCGGTAAAAAGAACTACAAAGGAAACCGTAACCGAAAACGTTACTAAAAAGCACGCGCACAACATATGGGAACTTTTCAAATTGAGGGCGGTCACAAGTTAAAAGGTGAAATTCGTCCGCAGGGTGCGAAGAATGAAGCCTTGCAGATCTTGTGTGCCGTATTACTTACTTCAGACGAGGTAATTATAGAAAATATACCGGATATTCGTGATGTCAATAAACTTATAGACATCTTGGGGAACTTAGGTGTTAAGATCCAAAAACTGGCCAAGGGGAAATTTGCGTTTAAAGCAGATGACCTTAAGTTGGACTACTTGGAATCTGAACTTTTTAAAAAGGAAGGGAGTTCACTTCGCGGTTCGATCATGATTGTTGGACCCTTGTTGGGTCGCTTCGGAAAAGGGTACATCCCGCGCCCCGGAGGTGATAAGATAGGACGTCGCCGCTTGGATACCCATTTTGAAGGGTTCATTAATCTGGGAGCCAAATTTAGGTACAATAAAGAAGAACGATTCTACGGAGTAGAGGCGCCTAACGGACTTACAGGTACCTATATGTTATTGGATCAGGCTTCGGTGACCGGAACGGCGAATATCGTAATGGCAGCAGTTCTTGCAAAAGGGACTACCACTATATACAATGCAGCTTGTGAACCTTATTTGCAGCAATTATGTAAAATGCTGAATGCGATGGGGGCCAAGATACAGGGTGTGGGCTCTAATCTACTTACCATAGAAGGTGTTGAAAAATTGGGAGGTTGCTCGCATAGAATCCTTCCCGACATGATAGAAATAGGAAGTTGGATAGGACTGGCGGCAATGACCCAAAGTGAGATCACAATAAAAGATGTAAGCTGGGAAAATCTTGGATTAATCCCGGATACCTTCAGAAAATTGGGTATTACGCTGGAAAAGAAAGGAGATGATATTTACATTCCTTCACAAGATGAATACGAGATACAAGGGTATATCGATGGATCCATTCTCACGGTAGCAGATGCGCCTTGGCCCGGCTTTACTCCGGATCTCTTGAGTATTGTACTGGTCGTGTGTACACAGGCAAAGGGAAGTGTTCTCATTCATCAAAAGATGTTCGAAAGCAGATTATTCTTTGTCGATAAATTAATTGACATGGGAGCTAAGATCATCTTATGCGACCCACACCGTGCTACTGTCATTGGACACAATTTTAGCTCTACGCTTAAAGCTACCACTATGGTATCGCCCGATATTCGGGCCGGGATTTCATTATTGATCGCAGCTTTGTCTGCGAAAGGAACGAGTACCATTCATAACATAGAACAAATAGATAGGGGGAATGAAAATATAGATACCCGCCTCAGAGCCATTGGTGCCAAGATCACCAGGATCGAAGCCTAAAAAAAGCCTCCAATCGGAGGCTTTTTTTATGATTTCGATTTGCGATTCTTGTTGATCTCGTCTTGAAGTTTCCGACGCAGTTGCTGTTGTTGTTCGATGGCCTTCTGTCTGTGTTCCTCAAATTCTATCTCTGTTTCTGCAAGTTTTAACTGCGCCTCTTTGGTAACCGAATTACTATTCTTGTACTTGTAGATAAAGAAGCCTAGCGCCAATAGAAGTATTAGTATAATAGACCACATGATGGTATTGTAGGTAGATTTTTCAGTAAGCATACCAAAAAGCTCGATCCCATTCTCTTTTTTTCGTGAGAGAGCAAGATCTTCCTGCGTCTTGGCAAGTTCTTGTGTTAGGGACGCAATCTTATTTTTCTGTTGATCTAAGGAAGTTTCAGAAGTTTGAATTTCGGTTTCAAGAGCAGCGATGGAATCCATGATATTTTCGCGCAATTTGTTGATCTTCGTTTTTTTGATCACTTTGTAGTCCTGATAATTGTTAGAATTATCTACTACATCCACAAATTGGTCTTCCAACGAATTGGTAAGTGTTTCTTGCGCTTCCTCTTGTGCGTGTATCATAAAGACACAAAAAAGAAAGGGGAGAAGTGTCGTTAGTTTTAATTTCATAGGTTTCGTGTTAGGCTTGTTATCGTTACTTAACACTGCAAGAGTAGAAAAATTGTACTAAACAACCCAAAATTAAGCCCTAATTAAAATTTATTTAACAGAAACCAAGGCGTCGTTATAGCAAAAATGTAGCGCACCGGAAGGACACTTTTTTATTTGCGAAATGATCTTTTCGGTCTCGGCACCGTCCAGATCGATCCAAGGTATTACTGTGGTTCTGAAAACTTCTGAAAGGCCCTTGGCACATTTCTCGGCGTGGATACATTTTCTGGGTTCGAAAGTAACGGTAATCTCACCGTTGGTGAATTGATTGTCATAGGTTTCCATAAGCATACATTTGGGGGTTATGTAACTACCTTATATTCAATTATATCGATAAATATATGTAATTAATCGGATAAATAATTAAAAATCTTAGAAAATTCCTACAAAAAGTTTAGGACACTGCTTTTTTATACGTAGACAATGCTCTTTCGCGAGCTTCTTTATGGTCGACAATCTTTTCTGGATAGCTATTGGTGTCAAACTCTGCTACCCACTTTTTTATATAGGTATGATGCTTATCAAATTTTTCAATTTGAGTGGTGGGGTTGAAGATCCTGAAATAAGGTGCGGCATCCACACCGCTTCCGGCAGCCCACTGCCAATTACCTACATTGCTGGCTTGTTCGTAATCCAGTAATTTTTCGGCAAAGTACGCTTCCCCCCATCGCCAGTCGATCAACAAGTGCTTACACAAAAAACTGGCTACCACCATCCGCACTCGATTGTGCATATATCCGCTTTCCTTTAATTGTCGCATTCCTGCATCCACTAACGGATATCCTGTTTTTCCTTGTTTCCATTTTTCAAACTGCTCTTCGTCATTCTGCCAAGTAATCCTGTCGTATTTTTTACGAAAGGCATTCTTCACCGTTTCGGGATAATGCCAAAGTATCTGCATGAAGAACTCTCTCCATATCAATTCTTCCCAAAAGGTCTCGTTCTTTTCGGCAATCGCTTTTTTGATCATTTTCCGAATACTAACCGTGCCAAAACGTAAATGAGGTCCTAAATGCGAAGTGGCATCCTCTGCGGGAAAATTACGTTTCTCTTCATAATCCTGAATGGTGGTAGGGGTTACATCATAATCGGGCACCTCTATTTTAGATTGCTCAAACCCCATGTCTGAAAGACTTAGGTTTGGCAGCCGGGAGTGCTGCAAGAGTGCGTCCATGTGTTGAGACGTGTAATAGACGTTGAGGTCGAAATCATTCTTAAATTTTTCCTTCCACGTTTTCATGTAAGGTGTATAGACGATATATGGATCCCCGTCATCTTTAACAACCTCATCTTTTTCAAAAATCACTTGATCCTTAAATGTGTGGAATCCAATCTCTTTTTCTGAAAGGAAGCTATGCACTTTTTCATCTCTTGATCTGGCGTAGGGCTCATAATCGTGATTGGTGATGACATTTGCGACATTAAATTCTGAAAGGATATGCTCAAAAACTTTCTTTGGGGTTCCATGATACAAAGCAATGCTGCTTCCATGCTCTTGCAGTTCTTTTCGCATCTTCTGAAGCGTATTAAAAATAAAACTAACCCTCGCATCGTCCTTAGGAAGTTCATCCAAGATCTCGGTATCAAAAATAAAAATCGGGAGGACCGGATGCTTGCCATGCAGTGCTTTATAAAACCCTACATTATCGTCTAGGCGAAGATCTCTCCGAAACCAGAAAATATTTACTAGATCTGCCAAACTATTGCGTATTTAATGTTGACATCCCACCGTCTACACCAAAAATCTGGCCGGTGATCCAGGTAGCCCTATCTTCCAGCAGAAACGAAGCCATCGACGCAATATCTCCGGCCGTACCTACACGCTGCATTGGATGGCGCTGCGCCATGGTATCCTTTTTAGTAGCATTGGATAACAATCGCTTGGCAAGCGGTGTATCTGTGAGCGACGGGGCGATGACGTTGACTCGAATATTGGGGGCATATTCTGCAGCCAATGCTTTTGCAAATCCTTCTATAGCCCCTTTTGCAGCTGCAACGCTGGTGTGAAAAGGCATCCCAACCTTAACGGCTACGGTACTAAAGAAGACGAGGCTGGCAGATTCTGCTGCTTTTAGTTTGGGTAGCAGTCCATGTGTTATCCTTACCAAGGAGAAAAAATTAACCGACATATCCTCTTGAAAATCTGTTGGTGATAGCATCTTAAAGGGCTTAAGATTGATGCTGCCGGGACAATATACCAATCCGTGGAGGGCGTCCGGGAGCTCGAGTTTAGTGATATCATCTTCCAGCGCATTGAAGGTATGGTGCGTGGTTCCTTCAGGAATAGATTCATTACTCCTAGAAGCAATGTGGACATCGTGTGTATCTTTTAGCAATAGAGCGATTTCCTTTCCTATACCGTAGGAACCTCCAATGAGCAGTATTGATTTCTTCATAATTTATAATTTTCCGAAGAGCGCTTCTAACTTTTCTTTGCGATAGCTGAAGATTTCATCTAGTTTAGGTTTAACAAGGAAAGGGTGGAGCCATTGGCCAACAATTCCGAAGGGCAACTTGTAATGAATAATATCCTCCATTTCTACGCCACCTTCTACTTCTTTAATAAAGTGTTTGTGTTGCCAAAGGGAATAGGGTCCAAAGCGCTGCTCGTCTACAAAATAACTTGTATCCTTTACGTGCGTAATCTCTGTCACCCACTTAGTCTTTATGTTAAGAACAGGGGTGACGATGTACTCGATGATCTGACCGGCATACATGGATCGATCTGCTCCGGACAGGATGTGAAAACCCATATAGTCCGGGGTGATGACCTTTAGATTTGCCGGATTTGAAAGAAAATCCCAAGCCTCTTGCTTTGAGATAGGAAGTCGTTGTTTGGCATGTAGTGTAAATATCTTCATAGAAACGTATCAACGCATTAATTTCCCAGATTTCTGTAGGAAAATTTCTTGTTGATACGGACCAAACGATACACTTCAAAGCCCTTGACTTTTTTCTTTCTTCCGAAAAATTTTTTTAGAAACGCGAACATGATTTCAACTTTTTCGTAAAGTTAAAACCGTTTGAGGATTAAATCTAATACTTAAACAAAAGATTAACAGTTTGTGTCACAGCAGCTATCATCTTTTACCAACCTACAACTCACAACAGCAAGCAAGCATCCTATAACGGGGGCGACAATGTAAACCCAAAGATGTTGTAAATTCCAAGACACCACTGCAGGACCTATGGATCGTGCCGGATTCATGCTCGCTCCTGTTATGGGACCGGCAAACATTGCTTCCAAAAGTACCACACCGCCTATGGCAATACCGGCGATCACTCCAATCTCTTTTGAACCTGTAGAGACATTAATAATAACGACCATCAAGAAGAAGGATAACAAAATCTCAAAAACAAAGACACGCCATACTGCTATTTGCGGCAGGGTAGCTCCCAAAGTTTCACTATCGGGAAAAAGCAAGAGTATAAAGCCACTCGCCAGAAGGGCTCCTAGTAATTGTGCAAGGATATACAAAGGAACATCTTTCCAAGGAAATTTTTTTGCATACGCAAAAGCGATGGTGACTGCAGGATTGATGTGAGCTCCGCTAATATCGCCAAACGCATAAATCATCGCCATTACAATCAATCCAAAAGTAACGGCTATTCCGGGATGAGTTACAGTCCCTAGTGTTACCTCATTAATTACGATTGATCCGGTGCCGCAAAAAACAAGTCCGAATGTGCCAATGGTTTCAGCGATAAATCGTTTCATAGCGCAAAGGTACACTAGTTTTGGAAACTGAATTTAAGGTTTTGTTAACTTTTTAAAGAAAGTGATGTTGTAACTTCGTAGCACTAAAAAATCCATAAAATCTCATCCAATGAAAAAATTATTTCTATTTGTCTGTACAGTTCTTATCGCTTTCGGCGGTTTTGCACAGATACAAACTCCGGCACCAAGTCCGTTCCAAAAAATTGAGCAGAAAGTAGGCTTGACCGATGTTACCCTCGAGTATTCCAGACCGTCCATGCGTGGCAGAACCATATTCGGGGATCTTGTTCCTTACGATAAAGTTTGGCGTACAGGTGCGAATGCGAATACAAAGATCACCTTTAGTGATGATGTCATGATTGGGGGAAACACTTTAAAGGCAGGGAGCTATGCCATATACACCAAGCCCGGCGCACAAAATTGGGAGGTCTATTTTTATAGCGACGCCAACAATTGGGGAACCCCACAAAATTGGGATGACAGTAAAGTTGCGGCCAAAGTAACAGCAAGCACATATCCGTTACCTATGGATATAGAATCATTTACTATGAGCTTTGATGATATTACAAATGATTCGGCGAATCTTGGTCTTATGTGGGAGAAAACGTATGTTGGAGTTCCCATAAAGTTCCATACCGATAAGATGGTAGGTGCGAGCATTGATAAAGTTATGAATGGCCCCGGGGCCAATGATTACTATGCCGCTGCTGTATATTATCTGGAAGCCGGAAAAGATATCAATAAGGCGAAAATGTGGATCGACAAAGCGATCGAATTGCGTGAACAACCTGCGTTTTGGTACCACAGACAACAATCGTTGATCTATGCGAAAGCAGGTGATAAAAAGGGCGCAATCAAAGCCGCTGAGAAATCACTGGAACTAGCGAAAGCAGCCGGAAACGATGATTACATCGCCTTGAATCAAAAATCGTTGAAAGAATGGGGAGCTATGTAAACTGACCATTAAAAACAAATAAAACCCCGTATCTGCGGGGTTTTTTTATGCAAGGCGATTTAAGACTTGGTGTGTTCTTTAAGAGCGGCGCGAATCTTCTTCTTAAGATCTTTGTTCTCGGTATACAGCACTATGCCCGAACGTTTCAATGCGTAGGGATTATAAATATCCTTTTCGTTAAATTCATTGAGGTCGATCCGGTCAATATTTTCTGAAGCAAACTCATAAATAAGATCTTCAAACTCGGGATTGCGTTTAAGGTCCAATACCAATCCTTTATTCTTTGAGTAGATCATTCCGAAGCGAATCGAACAGCTTTCAGAACACGGAACTTTCTTAATATCCGTTCCTTTGCTTAGGATCGCCACTTCTTGATAGTCATCAAAAAACCTGTCGTCGGTAATAATCTTTTCCACGATCATTTCGATTCTTTCATCTAAAGTAACTGCTTTCTTATATTCGGCGATCCAAGCCTTATTCGCTGCCTGGAGGCTGCATATATCGTTCCCAATATGCTGTCCGTAGCCAACCGAATTAGTTAATATGAAAAAGAACCAATAGATTTTTCTCATGATGACCTTTTTTAGAGTCGCCATAGCATGAAAGGGTAGACGGGGTAGTACGAATATAGTAAAATTCCGTCACGGTATACGAACTTTCCTACGAATTACAAGTAGGAATATTCTGAAAAACAAAGATTTAAGTGCGTGTCGCTCTCAGACGCTGTATGCCGAAAGCCATGACGATCACAGTCACACAGCCAACAAAATTGAGCCATAGGTAGGGCAAATTAATCATCTCGTATTTATCAAGCAGGAATAAGGCAATTACCAATAGTTGATTGATAAGTGCTGCTATAAATACAGCATTGCCCTTTACATACTTGAAGAAGAAGGCCAAAAGGAACACGCCCAAAATGTTTCCGTAGAAAATAGAGCCTATAATATTCACTAATTGTATTAGGTTGTCGAACAGGTTCGCAACACTCGCAACCAAAATTGCGATCACACCCCAGAGCAGCGTAAACCACTTTGAAGCTCTTACAAAATGTTTTTCGTCTCTATTCCCGACAGACCGTTTATAGAGGTCGATGGTGGTAGTTGAACCCAATGCATTCAGTTCGGAGGCAGTAGAGGACATTGCAGCACTAAGAATTACTGCCAGGAGCAGACCAATAAGTCCGCGGGGGAGGTTGTTCAATATAAAATGAATAAATACATAATCCTTATCGTTGGTTTCGGCAAGTGGATTCGCCTTCAGAATCAAAGCTTTGGATTGTTCACGCAACTCATTTTCGGTGATGTTGATGATCTGTATCTCTTCTTGTAGCATTTCTTTTTCTGAAGGTGTTTCAGTTCTGGCAAACTCAAGTTGCTTTGTTATTAACTGACTGTCCAGGGCTTCTTTTTCTGATTGCAGTTGTTTGTATTCTGAAGCGTATTCCGAAGCAAGCACATCAGCTTCCGCAGCGGGATTAAAATGTAAAGGAGAACTGTTAAACTGATAAAAAACGAAGACCATCACCCCAACCAACAATATAAAGAACTGCATGGGTACCTTTAATAAGCCGTTGAAGATCAAGCCCATTTGGCTCTGTCGCACCGATTTTCCCGAAAGATAACGCTGCACTTGGCTTTGGTCTGTCCCAAAATAAGAGAGCGCCAGAAAGCTTCCGCCAATGATACCGCTCCAAAAGGTGTAGCGGTTATTAAAATCGAAAGAAAAATCCAAGATATCCATTTTTCCGCCGGCACCTGCAATGTCCAAGGCTTTGGTAAAACTAATGTCTAAAGGGAGATAATTCAAAATCAACAAGAAAGCAATGAACATACCGCCAAAGATCACCGCCATTTGTTGTTTCTGGGTGACACTTACGGCTTTGGTACCGCCACTTACCGTGTAGATGATCACCAAGGTTCCAATAATTATGTTTAGGTACAACAAGTTCCATCCCAGTACAGCCGAGAGGATGATAGCAGGGGCGAAGATGGTAATACCGGCGGCGAGACCCCGCTGTACTAGAAAGAGAATCGCTGTGAGCGTGCGTGTCTTCCGATCAAAACGAGATTCCAAATATTCGTAGGCGGTAAATACCTTTAATTTGTGATAGATGGGTATAAAGACCAGACAGATCACTACCATTGCAATGGGTAGCCCAAAATAGAATTGAACGAATCCCATGCCGTCATGAAAGGCCTGACCGGGTGTAGATAAGAATGTAATGGCACTGGCTTGCGTGGCCATGACGCTTAGACCAATGGTCCACCAACGGGCTTCGTTACCCCCTTTAAGATAATCGGTTACGTTCTTACTGCCTCGTGTTTTATAGGTACCGTACAGTACTATGAATAATAAAGTGCCTCCCAATACAATCCAGTCTATCTGCTGCATATTATGTATAGTGTTGCATTAGAAGATAGAATAACAAAATGTAGATCGCATTGAGAACCAGAACCACGGTGTAGCTCCACTTCCATACAAATGGGTCGCGTTCTTCGCTCATATTATTTCCCGATTGAAAGCAGGTTGGCAAAAAGTCTGTAAGCTCCCGGAACACCTGCCGGTAATTCCCTGAAAAAGCTTAGTCCGGTATAAATATAGTATCCTTTTCCATAACTGGCAACCAACAATGAACCCTTTGTTTGTGGTTCCCCTTTATCGTTCATGCCTAAGACAGGTGTAAATTCATCCGACCATTCGTTTGGGAAATACAATCCGCGTTCCTGTACCCAATTATCAAAATCTTCTGTAGTAATTACATTGGGAGAGTTCATTACCTTGTGTTTAGGAGCCAAAATACGTACCTCACTCTCTTCATCAGTTACCCTGTCTCTGGATAATGTCAGTGGGAGGGGGGCGAGCGCATCAGTCACCAATCCTCTACTGGTATTGTATTGTACAATAAGGGTGCCTCCATTTTGCACGTAGCTGTTGAGTTCCTGTTGTTTGAAAGCCATTTCCGGAACCGTGTTGTAGGCGCGTATCCCAACGACTATCGCGTCAAATTTCTTTAAGTACTCTGCGATTATTTCTGAAGGCGGTATCGTAGTCACTTGATAGCCAATCTGTTTCAAGCTTTCCGGTATCGCATCTCCGGCACCGTTGATATAACCAATGTGTGATCCTTTTTTCTGAATATCGATACGTACTACCTTCGCTTCCGAAGGAACCAAAACACGCTGCAGTGGAATATGATCGTAGTCGATCGTGATCAATTCGGTGTCATGGAAAGCATCTCCCACCTGAAGCAACGGCCGTATGGTTCCCTCACTTTGATTCTTTGGAGGTGTTACGGTAAATAATAAGGTTTGCTCTTGTCCTTTGTTTGCGATCTCAAAGAATTGCTGTACCGGAGTCACGGTCCATCCTTCCGGGTGTTGTAAGGTTGCCGTACCACTTACATTGTCGCGACCGGCTCGAATGATTACAGGTACTTCTTTTGCTTCTTGAGAAGCGAATATTAGTACTTTTTCAGGGACGCTCGAGGTAACTTCAGGAAGTACTTCGAATGGTTGGTACACCTCACCGTCTACGGGATCATTATATTTATAAACGATATTGCGGACCATTGGAATCTCTACCCCGTTAATAGTAAGTAAGAATTTCACCGGAAATTGGTTTCCCTGCTCCGGAAGACCTATCAAATTAGGGTCTTCCACACGGTACATTCCCAACGTTCCTTTTTCTTTGAGCCAATAGGGAGCGCTATATGAAGTAGCAGAAAAGGAATACTCGCTGCTATCCAGAGTATAGCGTTGATTCTTAGTTAAGGGAGTTGGAGCAAATGTAGCCGGAAAAGCAACTATGGGAGAGGTAACTGCGTTAAGTAAGATGTTGGCGTTGGAACGATTCACGGCCTCAACGGTGACTGTAACAGCACCTTTGGGCGCTACGGAAGCTTGGTTAGCAACTGCTTCCAAGAAAAGCCCTGAACAATCTGCGATCACAGTTTTTAGTTCTTCTATCTTGATCGATTTCCAATGGCTTTCCGGTAGATTTTGGAGCAATTTATACGCTTGTACCAATTGCGGAATACTTTCTGAAGGATCCTTAAAATTAAAATTCTTCTCTACCTGTTCCAAGATCGCACCAATGGGTGCGCCTCCTTCTAGGCGGGACCATGATGTATCAATACCATCAAAAAGATTGGTTTTGTCTTTGGGAAAATCGCCCTTTAAAAATTCGAGGTATTCTGTTTCGCTTCCTCTGGAGCCTGTACTTCCAAATCCTTGTGATTTGTGCATGCTTCGGCTTAAAGAGGCGATCTCTCCATTGGAAAGTCCTAAGGACGGATAAAAATTTCCGGTTTCCACCTCGACCAGATTGGTTTTATCGGCTTTTTCGAAATTCTCCCTACTTCCATAGAACCACCAAGAAGTATTGAAAAATAAGCGTTTGGGCTGCCATGTTCCGTGTGCCGTTGCGATCTCGGGATATTTGGTAGGATCGTTCACAAGATCAAAAGCTTCAAAACTCAACATGGCCGAAGAAGTGTGGTGGCCGTGCGTCGATCCCGGATTTCTGTGATCAAACCGATTGATGATCACATCGGGTTTAAATTTTCTAATGGCCCGCACGACATCGGCCAGCACTTCATTTTTGTTCCAAATGGCAAGTGTCTCATCGGGGTGTTTGGAATACCCGAAATCATTGGCACGGGTAAAATATTGCAACCCTCCGTCAATACGTCTGGCGGCCAATAATTCTTGTGTACGGATTACGCCCAACAATTCTCTAATTTCCGGGCCTATAAGGTTTTGTCCACCATCTCCACGTGTTAAGGAGAGGTATGCCGTTCTGGCTTTTACGTCATTGGATAAGAATGAGATGAGTCTGGTATTCTCATCGTCGGGATGTGCCGCAATGTACAGTGCAGACCCTAAAAAGTTGAGCTTCTGAATATTCTGAAAGATCTCTGAAGCTGTTGGCTTTAGGGGTTGTTGTGAAAGTAAGGAAGAGGTTGAAAAGGTATAGGCAATCAGGATCGCAAGTAGTGTACGCATGGAAACTTCTTTGAGATGAACAAGGTTTTCAAAGATACCCAAATTAGAAAAAGGCATTAATCTATTGGCTGTTCTTTAACATTTTTGTCTTCCTCAAGCAAAAAATTATCTAATTCATCAGGTTTTATAACACTTACACCCTTTTGTAATAATAAGGAGTTAGGATAGGTCACAATTTCGCCTTGTGTGGTTCGTATAATGAGATGAAATGCCTTTATATCTTCTATGATTCCGCCGTAATCGTAGTCCTTATCGTGAATTTTAATGTAGTCTCCAATTTTGTATGGAAAGGTAAAGAACATGATCACACCGCTTGTAATATTGCTTAATATGGACCATTGAGCGAAAAATCCTATCCCTATCACGGCGAAAACGGATGACATAACCCAGCCAAGGTCTTTGAATTCCACACCCCAAATAAGGATCAATCCCAAGATGATAAGGAAGATCGTTGCAAAGTCTATGTACTTTATGATTAAACCTGTTCGATGTTCTACGCGCTCCGATTTCCTGGCAAAGCGTTTAACAAGCCGTACCAATATGAGGCGAATGATTAGGAAAATGACCAGATGGGCTCCGGTTTGTATAAGTTGTGTAAAATAATTATCTAAAATCATTGTAGTTATCTTAAGCCTAAGGAATCACGTAATACTTGATCTTTATTTCGATTCTGTGTCCAATAAGGGGTCCTAATACGTTTCATTTTCACTGCCGTAGTTTTAAGGCGGAGTGTATCCTTGGGGTCGGTAGCATTGGTTTCTTCCCACTTTTCGATCTCGTAGGGGAACCTGCTTGTAAAGTACCAGGTGATCTGTCGTTGTAGGTTTGGATAATTGACCGTATAGGAGGTAAGGGAGTCTCCTTGCTTTAAACTCGCAAATGCCGGATGGGCAGCGGCTTCTTTATGCCGAAGACGCAGGTATTCGAATGACGGTATTACAGATACATCACCGGTGGGTAATTCTTCGGGGTTGAGGCGAATAATATTCCACAGCTCATTTTCTAGCCAGGTGCGCTCCATTGTAAATTCTTGATCGGCTTCTCCTTCAAAATACGAATGCGAAATCATTTCGAAGTTCTTCCGGTTATTAAGCTGCATATACACTTGTCCGCACCATTCTTGAACCGAATGGCTTATTTTTTGAGCATGCCCCTGTGTTTCTATCGGACTAAAAACACTTGTCATGATGGAATAGGGGTAAATACCGGTCAAAAATTTCTTTGTGCTGTTCAACTTTAGAACCGATAGCGTTTCTTCGGAAGCTGTATTGGCTTTTACCTGTGCTTCGGGTAAAAAATCCTCGGTCACAAAAATGTTTACTGCTGTTCCTTCACGAAGTTCACCATAACGTTCTTGCGACAGTTGGTAGGAGGTGATCTCTGCGACCCCCGAAAACCAATACTCCTTGAATGATTCTGTGAGCATTCGGCGTTTTTCCTGCTGTTCTTCTGTTTTATGGGTCGTACTGCTTGACAAAAGGTTTTCATCTTCCTTATTTTTACACCCTAACAGGAAGAAATTGATGACAACTAAAATTGAAATGATTAAAGAAGGGAATTTCATGAGCAGGAATTTTCAGCAAAATTAAAGGAAATCTAACGTTTTCCCAGTTCCATTAACGTTTTGTAAACAAGTCGGGTAGGCAATCCCATTACGTTGAAATAACAACCTTCAATGCGCTCGATCCCAATGTAACCTATCCATTCCTGTATACCGTAACTTCCGGCCTTATCGTAAGGCAGGTAGGTATCTAAGTAGTAGTCGATCTCTTCTTCCAATAAAGGTTTGAACCAAACCTTTGTAATGTCGTGCATGGTTTTTCTGAAATCTTTTCCTGAAAAACATACAGAGGTGATCACCTCATGCATGTCACCGCTAAGCAGTTGTAACATGCGTTTGGCGTCTTCACGATCCTTGGGCTTTTCGATGGCGCCATTTTTCCAAACAATGGTATCGCTCGTGATTACGAGTTCTTTTTCTGAAAGATCTTGAAAGGCAGCGGCTTTTAATTGTGATAAATAATCTGTAATGGCTGCGCCTTTTAAATCTTTAGGGTAAGTTTCATCTACGGGCCGCACGTCTATGGTAAAATCGAGATCCAGTTCTTTAAAGAAGTTTTGGCGCCGCGGCGATCCCGAAGCGAGGATAATTTTAAATTCTTTTAGGGATTCTTTCAGCATGGTGTTTCAGTTACATAAGGCATGTTACAATTCGAACAGACGAGGGTAGAAGGCCATGGAGCAAATTCCGAAGAGCATAATAAGTTTCAGCAACCGTGATAACATTAGATAATCCTTGGGTTGTTCGGCATTCCAAGCTCGTACGCAAAAATAGAGCATAGGCGCCACAATAAGAAACAAAAAGTACAGGACCATCACCTTATCGTGATAGAGATAGCTGTACATATAGCCTACGATTAGTAAGGTAAGTAACAGACCAAGCAGAAAGACGATGGTGATCGTTCTTTTTCGACCAATGGCTATTGGCAAGGTACTAAGGCCGCCGTTCTTATCACCGTTGATGTCTAAGATATCCTTGACTAATTCTCTAATAAAATTCAATAGTAATGCAAAGAGACTGTAATGCATTAAAACCCGGAATACAGTGGCTTGTGTTTCACGGTTGTCCACTGTTATCGCCGGAAGCAGGTCAAAAAGGCCCAGAATCAAGAGGCTAATGGCTACCAGCCCTGCAATTACTACATTCCCAACTACTAATACGCCCTTTAAATAAGAGGCGTAAAGATATAAGAGCGCTGCGATCACAATAAAAAGAGCAGCAAATCCCGGTCGTTGTATGCTGTTGGAAAGATAGAATCCTAGTACTACACCTGTAACGGTACAGATGAAGTACGCTCTCAAGGCATACTTTTCAGAGATCGTCTTACCAATGAGCCGGGATGTTGGTTTGTTGATCTTGTCGATCTCTACGTCATAGATATCATTGATAATATAACCTCCCGCAGCAATGGATAGCGTGGCTAGAAGAAGCATTGCAAAATGAACTCCGTCTAATGCCATCGAAGCTTCCAAATTTTGAAAGAGTCCGTATTTCGCCACAAGCTGAACCAATGCGATAAGAACCAGGTTTACAGGTCGGATGAGTCTAAGGAAGTTCATGAAGTGAAATCAGCTGGTGTTAATCGTATTTAGCACTGGAAGGGCTCTTGCTCATCCACTTACCTTGAACTTTAAGCACTTGCTCTATGATATCGCGCACGCAGCCTTTTCCTCCTTTTTTATGTGAAACATATTTTGAGATTTGTTTGATCTCCTGCACGGAATCCTGCGGACAGCACGGTAAGCCTACGTATTGCATGACCTCCAGATCCGGAAGGTCATCTCCCATAAAGAGTACATTGTCACGATTTAAACTGTGGGCTTCCAAATAGGTTTGCAAGGCTTCGGTCTTGTGATGTGTTCCTAAGAAGATATCGGTCAAACCAAGTCCCTCAAGTCGTTTTCGTACCCCCTCGTTGGTTCCTCCCGAAATGATACACACTTTAAATCCTCTTTCCAGCGCTGTTTTTAAGGCGTATCCATCCTTGGTATTCATACTGCGATACATTTCTCCCGATGTAGTGACGAGTATGTTCCCGTCGGTTAATACACCATCCACGTCAAATACGAAGGTAGTGATGTGTTGAAGGTATTCCTTATAGCTTTTTTCCATGGGTTTTCTGAATGGATTCCGTTAGCAATGTATATATTTCCTTATAGTTGCTGTCCTGAAGCAAATGTACATGTTTTTCAATAGTATTTAGATCCTTCCGTTTGGCGGGGCCTGTTTGTGCTTCGGAAGGAGCGAGATCTTCTATCTTTCTTGCGGTTTCGGCAATAAGCGGCTTTAAGAGTTCGAAAGACAACCCCGACCGTGACGTTATGTCTGCACCAACGGCGTACATGTGGTTCACAAAATTATTTACGAACACGGCTGCCAAGTGCAGCTTTGCTCGTTCTTCGGAAGAAATGGATACTACACGTTTAGTAAGTGGGGATGCCAGCTGTTGAAGGAGCTTACGATCCCTGTCCTTGCTCGCTTCAATACAAATTGGCACCGAATTGAAATCTACAGTTCGATGTTTTGAAAAGGTTTGAAGCGGGTAAAAGACGCCTTTCCTGTTTTTTTCTGAAAGTGAATCCATAGGCACACCGCCCGAAGTGTGGACGACCAATTGATCTCGAACCGGGAGGGCTTCAGAGAATGAAGCAATGGCATCATCGGGAATGCCAATTATGTAAACGTCTGCGGGTTCTAATAGCGATAACTGCCGGGTGAAGGGGATGTCTTTTAATTCCGAAGGCAACTGAATATCACTCCTGTTATATATCTGTTTTATAGATACTTGATCTATTTCATGTAAAGCGCTACATAAATGACGATTGACATTCCCGAAACCTAAAAAAGTCACTGTGATCATACCACAAAGTAAAAACTTTTTAATGAGTCTGTTTTCAAATTATACAATAACTTTGTAACACCATGAAAAAGGATATCACTACGCGCGAAGACATTGCACTTCTGGTACGCACCTTTTACGGTCGTGTGCAAGGGGATGCCTTGCTGGGTCCTATTTTCAATGATACAATCTCGCATTGGGAATCGCACTTCGAACTGCTAACGGATTTCTGGGAAACTAATTTATTCTTTAAAAAATCCTACAAAGGGAACCCTATCACCGCTCATATTAAAGTCGATGCGGCCTTTCATGGAAGCATAAACGAAGTTCATTTCGGGACTTGGATCAACCTATGGCATCAAACCATAAACGATTTGTATGAAGGAGAAACAGCTCAAATTGCTAAAAACAGGGCTCGAAATATGGCGACATTCATACATTTGCGCATGTTCGAGGCCCGGAAAAAATGAGAACGTTAAATCGTTTATTTCGTATACAAATTAAGGGGTTAAAATGCTTGCAATTTCATAAATTTGCACCAAAATTCGCCTCATGCAAAAGAAAATAGCTGCCGTCCTCTTTTCCACACGTTTAACTGCTGTTTTATTTCTTGTTTTTGCGGCCGCTATGGCACTGGGTACCTGGTTGGATCGCTTCGAAGAGACCTCTCCAACTCCGTACACCCGAGAATTGATCTATAACGCTTGGTGGTTCGAAGCCATCATGGTGATTTTTGTGATCAATTTTGCAGGAAACATTTTTAAGTACAATCTGCTGCGGAAAGAAAAGTGGGCTACACTCACATTACACTTAGCCTTTATATTGATTCTTATAGGTGCATTTGTTACGCGTTATATAGGTTACGAAGGGGTTATAAGCATTCGTGAGGGAGCTACCGAAAATACCATGCTTTCAGAACATACCTACCTTACCACCTTTATCGATGGTGATTATGTGATAGACGGAGTCCCGCAACGCCGCAAGGTACCACCTAAGCGTTTGAACCTTTCGGAGCGCTTGGACAACGACTTCTCTCTTACAACTGATTATAACAACATACCGGTTACCATTTCTTTCAAAGATTTTATTAAGAATGCCAAGGAAGGGCTCGTACCTGCCGAAGATGGGGAAGAATACCTTAAGATCGTGGAAGCCGGAGACGGAAACCGTCATGACCATTGGATAAAAGTAGGCGGTATAAGCAATATCCATAATGTACTCTTTGCTGTGAACAATCCTACGGAGGGTGCCATTAATATTACGTACCATACCGATGGAAGTTATACTTTGGAAACACCCTTTGAAGGAAGTTTTATGCGTATGGCAGACCAAATGCAGGGGCGTGTGGTGCAAGACAGTACACAACCGCTCATGCTCCGTTCGTTGTATCAATTGGCAGGGATGGCCTTTGTGATACCGGAACCGGTTACCAAGGGTGAATATGGTATTGTGCGTGTTCCCAAGACCGAGAAGACCAATAAGGATGCCTTGATCGTAGAAGTTACGGCAGCAGGTGAAACAAAAACTGCCGAGTTACTAGGAGGGAAGGGGAGCGTACCGAATCCTACCAAGGTAGAAGTAGGAGGACTGGATGTCTATCTCACGTACGGGAGCAAAACCCGGGAATTGCCTTTTAGCATTACACTGAATGATTTTATCGCCGATAAGTATCCCGGGACAGAAAAAGGATACTCTGCATTTAAAAGTAAGGTTACGGTCAATGATTCCGAAACAGAATATTTTGATTATGAGATCTATATGAACCATGTACTAGATCATAAAGGTTACCGCTTCTTTCAGTCCGGTTTCGATCCCGATGAAAAAGGTACTATTCTTTCTATCAATCACGATTGGTGGGGCACTTGGATCACGTATATTGGTTATTTTCTGCTTTATTTGGGGTTAATGGCCATCCTTTTCGATAGAAATACACGTTTTGCCACTTTAAAGAAGATGCTCGATAAGATAAAGAAGAAAAAGTCTAAAATGGCCATGATCGCTATGCTGTTCTTTACCCTTGCTGGTTATGCACAGCAGCCCGCAGTCACTCCAAAGCACACTAAGGCCACAAAGACACAGATCGATTCCATGATCCATGCCAATGCTGTATCTAAGGAACACGCAGCAAGATTCGGGCAATTGATCATTCAGGATAACGGAAGGATGAAACCGGTAAATACATTTGCAAGCGAATTGCTTCGCAAGGTGAGCCGTAAGAACAGTTACGAAGGACTCAATCCGGATCAAGTGTTCTTATCTATGACCGAATTTCCGGCCCTTTGGTCTCAAACCCCCATCATTGCTTTAAAGCGTGGGAACGATAGTATTCGGGATGTGTTGGGCATGCCCGAAGAAACACAAAATATTGCGTTACTGGATCTGTTTGATGACGAGGCAAACTTCAAGCTGCAACCCTATCTCGAATCAGCCACCAGTAAGGCGAATCCAAATCAGTTTGAAAAGGATTTGGTGAAAGCCTATGAAAATTTCTATGTGCTGAATCAGGCGTTAAGTGGAAGTATTCTGAAGATCTTTCCGTTGCCCGACGACGAAAATAATACATGGGTCTCTTATCCCGAACTGAATGAAGCAAATTTCAAAGGCATGGATTCTACCGTGACACGTACTATTCTTCCTATCTATTTCCAAACGCTACGTCAGGCACGAGTTACCGGAGATTATTCGGAAGCAGAGCAGATATTGGACGGACTTACGCAATTTCAGAAGAAATACGGGGGCGAGGTAATGCCTTCCGAAGAAAAAATAAAAGCAGAGATCCTGTATAATAAGGTGGATCTGTTCAACCGGCTGTATAAATATTACGCTGTATTGGGTGCATTGATGTTTCTTTTTATCATTTTGCAGATTTTTACCCAAGCCAAAGTAGTGACAGGGATTATAAAAATGTTCAAAGTAATTATTTGGATTTCATTTATTCTTATGACACTCGGATTGGCGGCTAGGTGGTATATTAGCGGTCATGCGCCATGGAGTGATGCATACGAGTCTGTGGTGTATGTAGGTTGGGCAACCGTGTTCTTCGGACTTGCTTTTGGCAGAAAAAGTGATCTTACTGTGGCGTCAACTGCATTTGTTGCTGCTATTATTCTTTGGGCTGCTCATTTGAATTGGTTGGATCCTGCTATTGCAAACTTACAACCTGTTCTGGATAGCTATTGGCTAATGATACACGTAGCGGTGATCGTAGCCAGCTATGGACCTTTCACTTTGGGGATGATCTTGGGAATGACTTCGTTGCTCCTCATGCTGCTCACTACAAAAAAGAATGTGCTCCGTATGGATCTCAACATCAAAGAACTGACGATCATTACAGAAATGTCTCTCACCGTTGGGCTTGTAATGTTGACCATAGGAAATTTCCTTGGTGGGCAATGGGCCAACGAAAGTTGGGGACGATACTGGGGTTGGGATCCGAAAGAAACATGGGCATTAATCAGCATCATGATCTACGCGTTTGTAATTCACATGCGCTTAGTTCCCGGACTGCGAGGGCGATGGTTCTTTAATGTAATGGCCGTCTTTGCTTATGCATCCATTATGATGACCTACTTTGGGGTGAATTTCTATTTAAGCGGATTACATTCGTATGCGAGTGGAGATGCCCCGGCAACCCCTACATTTGTATACTACATTGTTATATTCGCCTTGCTACTTAGTACAGCAGCGTATTTTAGATCTAAGAAATTCTATAATAAAAAAGGATAAGCTCTTAAAAGCTTATCCTTTTTGCCATTAGTTGGTATTAGGTTGGGGATATATTGGAGGGCTAGTTATAGATATAGTCCGGTTGGTTATCGACCATTCGATAATCCTCTTGGATCTGTTCACTTATCTCTAATTTGTGATAGAGTTCCTTGGTTAGAAACTCTATATCAGTTTCGGTAGTATTTAGTTTTCGAGCTATTTTTGCATTGTCTTTTCCTTCTGAAATGTATTGAAGAAGCTTGATCTCCAATCCGTCGAGATCGTAGTGCATGATCAAATTCTCCAAATAAACATCCTCCATGAGTTTTGTAGCATTCTTTCGGTTCATCACCTCTTGACGCTTTAAAAAGATACGAAGTTCTGTTTGGCGTAATTGGTTTTCCTCTTTAATGGCACGCATACGATATACAATAGCGTAGGTTAGGACCAGCATTTCAACGAACAAGGCAGCTTTCAAATGATAGACTTCGGTCATTAAAAATTCGCTCTCAAGATTTTTTAACACAAAGAAATCGATTGCGAACAATAATGGAATACAGGTAGCGATCACATAGAATTTGGGATAGTTCTTTTTACTGAACAGCAGTGCTCCAACCACAAAATAAGTGGCCATAATGCTCATTAGAACAGTATTGGTGATCGTCGCTAAAACCGTGGTTTGTGAGATCCATGCCACCGTAGTTGTTACGGCAGTTACTCTTAAGAGTGCCATGGTCACCCATCGCAATTTGGGAAAATGCTCACTAAGACTCAGGTATTTTGAAGCAAATGAAGCACCAAAACCTACAGCTATTAACAGCAAAGTAGACTGCATGGCAGCAGTATTCGAAATTACGTCAAGTCCGAAGAAGGTAAATAATCCATCATTGAAGAAGAATGCTGCTATAAAGCCTGTAAGCGCCAGAGAATAATGTAGGAATATCTTCTCGTCAAAAAGGAAAAAGCATACAATGTTCAACAGGATTACCATGCATGCAAAACCGTAATACATTCCATTCTTAAAAGAAAGGGCCAATTTTTGTGCCGCCAGAGGCGTCATAGCCGTCGTAGTTTGAAAATTATTATTTAAACTGCCTGTCGCAACCATTCCATTTTTGTAAGAATTTTCTTCAATCAAGGAATATTGAAGGCTTGCCGTATTGATCGTGTTGATCGTGTTGTGATACGCTAAACTGCTTTTTGGGGATACATAGGTATTGCCATTAGGGAGTGTTGCCACCGGTGTGTCTGGTGATTTCAACTCAATTAATTTTTTTGAAGTCGCTTTAAAAGCAAGGAGTTCCGAGCGATTCATGGATGTGCTGTTTGCCGAAAATAGTGTAAGCGGACTTACAAAAATGGCAAATACAAGACACAACGCGAGGGGTAAAAATCGTAGCCTCATATAAGTAGGTTTTAATAATTTGGGTATTCGAATATACATAAAAAATACATTTCACCTAATAAATTTGCATTTAATCGATATATTAATAAAAAAAATAGCTGGGATATATTCCCAGCTATGTACGATCTTTTTGATTGAGTAGGTTTTAAGGCTTTCCAACCATATCCTCAGGTTTGACCCAGGCGTCAAACTCTTCAGCAGTGAGATATCCCAGGTTTACCGCTTCTTCCTTCAAGGTAGTACCATTGTTATGGGCAGTATTGGCTATTTCTGCAGCTTTGTAATAGCCGATTTTCGGGTTGAGGGCTGTGACCAACATAAGTGAATTATTCAATTGTTTCTTGATCACCTCGTAATTAGGTTCAATTCCCTGCGCACAATGTACGTCGAACGAAACGCAGGCATCACCCAGCAATTGTGCAGACTGAAGGAAATTAGCAGCCATCACCGGCTTGAACACGTTCAATTCATAATGCCCCTGCATGCCACCTACGGCAATAGCCATATCGTTCCCTACCACTTGTGCACATACCATAGTAAGTGCCTCGCATTGCGTAGGATTTACCTTTCCGGGCATGATGGAAGAACCGGGTTCATTTGCCGGAATGATGATCTCTCCAATGCCGCTTCGCGGACCACTGGCCAGCATTCTAATATCATTGGCGATTTTATTAAGAGCCACCGCCAATTGCTTCAAGGCTCCGTGAGACTCTACAATAGCATCATGTGCTGCCAGTGCTTCGAATTTATTTTTTGCCGTGATAAAGGGCAGTTCTGTAAATTTTGCAATGTAAGAGGCCACATTTTCAGAATACCCTTCCGGAGTATTGATACCCGTACCCACCGCCGTGCCTCCTAAGGCCAGTTGGGCAAGATGTGGTAGTGTATTTTGTAACGCGATCAAACCATGCTCTAGTTGTGATGCGTAGCCACTAAACTCTTGTCCTAAGGTTAACGGGGTCGCATCCATTAAATGGGTGCGTCCGATTTTTACTACTTTTTTAAAGTCTTCCGATTTTTGCACCAATGTCTTATGAAGTTGTTGCACTCCCGGTATGGTGGTCTCAATAAGCTTCTTGTAAGCAGCAATATGCATTCCGGTAGGAAAGGTATCGTTTGAAGACTGCGATTTATTCACATCATCATTAGGTTGAAGCGTTTTGTCTCCTTCTCCTATCTTATTTCCGACTAACTGGTGCGCTCTGTTCGCGATCACCTCATTCACGTTCATATTGCTTTGGGTTCCGCTTCCGGTTTGCCAGATCACCAGAGGAAACTGTTCGTCGTGCTTCCCAGCCAAGATCTCATCACATACCTTGGCTATGAGATCCCGTTTCTCTTCAGAAAGAACTCCTAATTCGCAATTGGTGAATGCGGCAGCTTTCTTAAGGTAAGCGAAACCATAAATGATCTCTAATGGCATGGAGGCCGGACTTCCTATTTTAAAATTATTTCGAGAGCGTTCGGTTTGAGCACCCCAAAGTTTATCGGCAGGTACTTTTACCTCGCCCATGGTATCTTTTTCAATTCTATAGTCCATAGTGTACGTTTTCAAAAAGCAGTACAAAGGTACTGAAATAGGTACACCTACTCAACCGGGCAGCAGTTAATTTCCGGTGAATAATTCAGAATTTTTTATTGTTTTTTCTGAAAAAATCCCACTATCTTTGAAACGTCTTAGAAAAACACGTTTTAATTATGTTCGAATTTGATCAATACTTAGGATTTTTAGCATTTTTAACCATCTTAACCATTGGGTTTTGGTTGATGATCTTTTTAATTTCTTTTATTCCTTACTGGATAGGAGGAGCATTGTATGAGAACTGGAAACTGAAACGTGAAGCAAAAAGAAAAGAAAGAGAAGCGTAATAACTTCTATATAATTTATAAAAAAAGGAGCTACATCGTAGCTCCTTTTTTTTATGCCGTAAATTGAACTTGCGACTGAGTGCTAACCCTCAAAATCAAAATCGTCATCGCCTCCATTACCATCACGACCCCGCTGACGCTTTTTCTGTTCGTTGAATCTATAGGTAAATGAGAATGTAAACTGGCGTTGTCTCCATTGGAATTCGCTGTAACTTCTAAAGGTTTCTGTTTCTGTGAGGGATTGTCGCCTCCTTGTATTGAACAGATCACTTACATTAAAGCCTAATGTTGCATTGTCATTGATGATATCCTTACTTAATGCCAGGTCTACCGATAACAATCCTTCGGTCTCTGTTTGAGCGTTATTGCTCGGTCCGCGATAGAAAGCATTCGTCTGCCAATCGACCTTGCCAGGTAGTGTCACCTTGGCACTTCCGCGCGCGAACCAACTGGTATTTTCAGCACCGTAATCAATGCCGTTGAACGCTCCTTCAGTAATAAACTTAAAGAAATTGAAACTGCCGTTAAGGCGAAGCCACTTTAAGGGATTGTAGAGCGCTCCGGCTTCAAAACCATATCGCGTATTCGTAGATAAGTTGATAGGGATTGTTCGGATGATCGGAATTCCGTTAGGCGTTAATTCTCCGGTATCTTCTTGAATACGTTCAAACGAATCGGTTTCATATTGGTAATAGATAGAAGACGTAAGCGTGAACTTACCCCAACGCTTTAAATACCCTAGATCGAAAGCACTTGCGTATGCGGGATCCAAATTCGGATTCCCTTGAAAGACATTTGCTTCACTGGAACGGGAAGGGAAGGGGTTAATAAACCAACTGCGCGGTCTGTTGATACGCCTGTTATACCCTAAGGTTATATTCTCACTTTCTCCCAATTCGTAGATAAGGTTCACTGTTGGAAACAGACCTGTATAATTTTTGTCAAAATTAATGTTCAGATCGCTGTTATTCGGGTTATCTACATTTTCGGCATCTACTTTTCCCTTCAGTTGTGTATTCTCCATTCGCAAGCCCAATAAAAAGGAGAACTTCCCGAATTTATTGCCATATTGCGAATACAACGCGTGTACGTTCTCGTTATACGTGAAGATATTCGACAAGCTATCGTTTCTTATAAAATTTCCGCTTGTTCCCACTTCTTCCAATAGTAGATAATCGGTAACAGTTTCTTCAAAATTGCCCCGGTATCCCGCTTCAAATTGCGCATTCTCACCAATAGGCAAAACATAATCTATTTGTGCCAAGTATTCTTGCTGATCTTCTATAGTGGTAATGTCTTCCGCAGAAAGCTCTTGGGTACTAGGAAAGGTGTTTCGTTCTTCTATAAAAGAGGTTTCGGTCTCCGTATCATTTTCATATTGTAAGTCGGCAGTAAGCTTATGACCGTCCTCACTGAAATTATTCACATAATTAAGCGAGAATTGGTAACTTTCATCTTCTTCGGTTTCGGTTTCAATTCGAGTTCTGCTTATTGCTAAGGCATTGCTTCGGTTGAATTCGTTGGTTATATTGGTAGTAACATCTTCATTATCTCCGGTTCTAAGAAATCCGGTTGCCGTTATAGAAGAATTATCGGAAAGAAAATATTCGATCCCTAAATTAGTATTGAATCCTTTCCGTAAACGGTCGTAATCACGATCCTCGATCACCAAGGGATTTTCACGCGTATCTGAAAAATAAATATTCTCAAAATACGCATTACCCGGGGCATCACTGTAGCGGAAACCGGTCGTATTAAAAATATTGAATTTATCCGTACGCAGATTAATATTTCCGGTGACACCGCTGCTTATGGGAATTCCTATATTGGTTTGTACAGAACCATTCAGCCCCAAGGTTTTTTCTTTCCGAAGGATAATGTTAATTATCCCCGCCGTACCTTCCGCATCATAACGCGCCGAAGGAGAGGTGATCACCTCCACCCGTTCAATGGATTCAGCCGGCAATTGCCGCAAGGCATCGGTGGAACCAAAGCCTGCAATGGCCGAAGGCTTCCCGTTGATTAGGATACGCACATTCTCATTACCCCGTAAACTAATTGCGCCTTCAACATCTACGTTCACAGAGGGGACATTGTTTAAAGCATCACTTACCGTGGCACCGCTGGTAGTCAGGTCTTTTCCAATGTTGTAGATCTTTTTATCCAATCGAACCTGGACCTCGGTGGTCTCTGCCTGTATTACAACTTCATCGAGACTGGCCGCATCTATAGCCAAAGTCATTGTAGGGAGGGTTGTATCTTGGAATAAACGCTGATTGGGAAGTTGTTTGGTCTTGTAGGAGATAAATTCAAATTGGACGGTATACACACCCGGTGCCACTTCTATGGCGTAATTTCCATCGATATCTGTTATGCCACCGGTAACAATACTATTATTTTGGTCAATGAATGCAACCGTAGCATACTCCAAGGGAATATTGGTTCCTTCCTCAATAATCTTTCCTGAAATGGTGACAGGGGCTTTGTTTTCAGCACGTTGTGAAAAAACAGTGGCTGTGGCTACTAAAAGTAGCAGGGCAAATATTCTTTTCATAGTCGGTTTTACTCCATTCGACTGCGAAAATACAGGCGGGTTTAAGCCTGTATTGCCAAAATTTTGTTAAATAACCTGAGTACCCTTATAAAATTGAAGTTACCGTTTCCAATGGTCTGGCAACGACCGCTTTATCTCCTTTAACTACAATAGGACGCTGTATCAACCGTGGATGTTTGAGCATGGCTGTAATAATTTCCGAATGGGATAGTTCCTTTCCTTTGTACTCGGACTTCCAGATCGCCTCATTGGTGCGTACAAGTTCTATGGGGGAGATCCCTAATTTTTGAAGCACTTGCTTTAACTGCTCTTTGGTAAAGGGTGTTTCCATATAATTGATGACTTGTACTTTTTCCGCTAAGGTTGAAAGGTAGGTGTTGCATTCTCGGGATTTGCTGCAACGGGGATTGTGGTATATTGTTAGCATGAGGACTATTAATGTTTTAATTTATTGAGTTATTGAGTTATTGAGTTATTGAGTTCTTATTTATCAAGGGATTCGTTGGGTACTTAAAATGGGAGTTTATTTAATTCCTCAGTATAATCATATTGCAAATCTTCATGTAACATTTTAATTTTTTTTTCGATCATTTCTTTCTGCTTATCATACACATACAACATGGCTTTATTCTTTTGAATGGAAGGACGAAACGCTGCCATCTTTTCGCAAAAATAGAGTAACAATTCTACTTCAGTCTCTTTGTTTTGTGAATACCGAATGTAGCGTTTAAGGATGCGAAGGATCTTTCGCAGGCTTTTCTTGATATAGTAAAAATTAGTAGGGTGTATTTCCGAAAAAAGACGGTCCAGCTCACGTTTGGTGTTTGTAATAAAACCTTGTTCGTCCTCCACATCAAACAGTAAATAGGTGAGCAGCTCTTTGTTTTCAGTCTTGTGTTTCGTCAACCTAATAACAAGTGCTTTTAGGTCTTCTGCCGATTTGTATCTTAATTCTTTCTTTAATTGTGCGAGACTGGCGGGCTTCAAGGATTTCAATTCTTTTATATTCACTTCAAATATAGCCATTCGCTTGCAATCGCATTCAAAGAAACCATAGTGATCTTTTAAATAAGAGTGTTAAATATTTGATAAAGAGATGACTGGGTAATTATTTTGTTGTATATTTATAATATCATATTGGGGTGCTAAATTATAGCTGAGAATATACCCATAAAACTTCGTCGGGTAATGCCAACTGAAGGAATATGATTTGCAAAGGGAACGTTGGTGTTTTTAAATCAAGTTCCCTTTGTTTTTTACAACTCATCACTTTTCTCTCCCTGTCCTGTCATCATCAAATAGGCTTTAAGGAAGCCATCGATATAACCGTCCAAGATTGCATCGGTATTCCCGCTTTCATGACCGGTACGTACGTCTTTTACTAGTTTGTAGGGATGTAGCACATAATTTCGAATCTGGGATCCCCATTCGATCGCCATCTTGCTGTCCTCTATCTCTGCTCGTTGTGCCTGTTGTTTCCGTAGTTCGATCTCATATAACTGAGATTTCAGCATTTGCATGGCCTTTTCACGATTTTCCAATTGCGACCGCGTTTCGCTGTTATGGATCACAATACCACTGGGGTGGTGGGTGAGTAAGGCCTTAGTTTCAACTTTATTCACATTTTGACCCCCGGCACCGCTGCTTCGGGCAAAATCCCAAGAGATGTCGGCAGGATTAATATCGATCTCAATCGAATCATCGGCGAGCGGATATACATAGACGCTGGCAAAACTGGTGTGTCGCTTCGCATTGCTGTCGAAAGGAGAAATACGCACCAGCCTGTGTACACCGTTCTCACTTTTTAGCCAACCAAAAGCATAATCGCCCTCGATCTCGAGTGTAACCGTTTTAACCCCGGCTACATCCCCGGCTTGATAATTAAGTTCTTTTACTTTAAAACCGTTCTTCTCTGCCCACATAAGATACATCCGCATGAGCATGTTGGCCCAATCACAACTTTCGGTGCCGCCGGCTCCGGCTGTAATCTGTAAAACAGCGCTAAGATCGTCTCCTTCTTCACTCAACATATTGCGGAACTCCAACGCTTCGATCGCTTCCAAGGCTTCTTGGTAGCGTGCTTCCACATTTTCGGATGTACCTTCTCCTTCTTTAAAGAATTCAAAGATCACTTCGGCATCATCTGTGAGCGTGACAGCCGTTTCATAATCGGATACCCATTTCTTCTTATTCCGAAGGACTTTCATAAAAGCCTCGGCCTCCTGCGGATTATTCCAAAAGTTGGGATCGAAGGTCTTTTCTTCGTCGTTGGTGATTTCTATGCGCTTTCCGGCAACGTCAAAGATACCTCCTTAACGCATCCAGGCGATCTCTAAGATCTTTAAGCTGATCGTATGTAATCATAGCTAAGTTTTCAACAAAAATAGGAATACCCGCGGCAAACGGAAACTATTTCAATCGAATTTTATAGTTTTAGGGCTAACTAATTGTTTAGTAGTTCTAAACGCGACCTTTTCAAGGAGCAAGAGGAGAGAATTGCTGTCAGAAATCAAATTGTATGAAATATGTGATCTGTTGTATCGCTTTTTGCTTCGGAATGACTAGCGTTTCGGGGCAATTTTTAGCAAAAAAAGAAAAGCTCCAAAAGTTTGAAGGTTTTTTTAATTTCCATTATTCTGAAACAGAAGGAAACATCTATCTGGAGGTTGATCAACTGGATACCGAATTCTTATATGTTCACTCCTTGCGCACCGGTTTGGGCTCCAACGATATTGGTCTGGACCGAGGGCAATTGGGGGGCGGTGAGGTTGTCAAGTTCGTGAAGGCAGGCAATAAGCTGTTACTTATACAACCCAATCTTCAGTTTCGTGCCGAAACTGATAATGAACTTGAAAAACGTTCCATCTCAGAAGCTTTTGCACGTTCGGTCCTTTTCGGTTTTGAGATCAAGGAAACTAAAGAGGCGACCTTTATCATCGATCTTACGCCATTCCTGCTTCAAGACGCTCACCAAGTAGCCCAAACTTTAAAAAACAACAAAGAAGGCACGTATAAGCTGGACAAAGACCGCAATGCTATTTGGATGGAACGCACAAAGGCATTCCCAAAGAATGTGGAGTTTGAAGCGATGTTGACCTTTACCGGAGAACCTTCGGGACAACACTTAAGAAGCGTTGTTCCTAATCCAACTTCAATTTCGGTGATCCAGCATCACAGTTTCGTGGAGCTGCCAAAAAATAATTACAAGCCAAGGGCGTTCGACCCACGAAGCGGTTCCTACCCTATGAGCTATATGGATTTCAGCACCCCTATTTGGGAACCTATTACCAAGCGGTTCATTATGCGCCATCGTTTGGAAAAAAAAGATCCCAAGGCTGCATTGAGTGAAGCCAAAGAACCCATTATCTATTATCTGGATCCAGGAACCCCGGAGCCCGTTCGTTCGGCTTTACTGGAAGGAGCACGCTGGTGGAATGAAGCTTTTGAAGCGATTGGATACGTAAATGCTTTTCAAGTGAAGATGCTGCCTGAAGATGCCGACCCCATGGATGTACGGTACAATGTGATACAATGGGTACATCGCTCCACCCGCGGTTGGAGTTATGGATCGACCATTTCCGACCCCCGTACGGGAGAGATCATAAAAGGGCATGTGAGTTTGGGTAGTTTGCGGATCCGTCAGGATTTTATGATCGCGCAGGCCTTAATGAATCAGCCTTTTGCGGCAAGTGACACCAATCATCAACAAATGCTGGACATGGCGTTGGCCCGCATTCGGCAGCTATCGGCCCATGAAGTAGGACATACTTTGGGATTCGCTCACAACTTCGCTGCCAGTACCAACGAGCGTGCCAGTGTTATGGATTATCCGCATCCTATGCTTCGCTTAAAGAATGATACCGTAGATATTAGTGAAGCCTACGCAACCGGGATTGGTGCCTGGGATAAGGTCACGGTAGCTTACAGTTACGGCGATGTCCCTGCCGGAATGGACGAAACCACCTATTTGAGGTCGATTTTGAAAACCGCCTTCGATCAAGGGTTGCGGTATATCACCGACAGTGATGCCCGGGCGAGGGGTGGAGCACACGCCAGAGCCCACCTATGGGATAACGCAGAGAATGCTTCGGAAGAACTTGAAGCCGTGTTAGCGCTTCGGAATAAAGCCATATCTAATTTTTCTGAAGAGAATATTCGTGCCGGGGAACCTTATTCGGTCTTAGAAGATGTCTTCGTACCATTGTATTTTTACCATAGGTTTCAAACCGAAGCGGCTGTAAAATTGATCGGCGGATTGGAATACGATTATGCGGTGAAAGGGACAGATGAAACAATTGTAAAAACCCTTCCGAAGGAAGAACAACAGAATGCTCTTAGTGCAATACTTACAACATTGGATGCCGAAACCTTGGCCATCCCTGAAGCCAAACTGAATTTATTTCCACCCCGTGCGTACGGATATTGGAGAACCAGAGAGTCGTTTAAAAGCAATATGGGCGTTGCATTCGATGCTCTGGGAGCGGCAGCAACCGCCAGCGACATGACATTGGGGTTACTGTTACATCCCGAACGCGCCAACAGGCTGGTGCAACAGAAGGCACTAGATCCTAAGACTATAGGCTTGGAAGACGTATTGAACCAATTGGTGAAAGCCACCTTCTCTCCTTCGGGAAAAACCCAATATCAAAAGGAGGTGCAAAACACCATTCAATATAGAACATTGCAACAGTTAATGCAACTCTCACTTCACAAGAATGCCCTTCCGCAGACAAAAGGGATGGTAAACGAGACCATTGATAGGCTTGCGAGAGAACTTTCAAAAAAGGAAGATGCCTTCAGCAAACAACTAAGCCGGGAAATTACTATTTTTAGAACGAAACCCGAAAATTTTACTTCCGTGGTGGTGCCGGAGATACCGGATGGCAGTCCCATTGGGAGTTTTCAATGTTTTACCATTCACCCATAAAAACATCAAAAATGAAAAATTTTATTCTTTTTATCACGCTACTAGCCGTAACTGTGAGTTACTCGCAACGCGATGAGGCCTATGTCCGCTCTGAGGTATCCAAATTTGCTGAAAGCTTGCAGGCGAGAGGGATCTCTACATTTTTTATCAATGAACGGTTTTGCACCGGGACGGTAGAAATGTTTACCTTGGACGATGGAACACGGTGTACTTCGCAAGGAACTTATTTGGAAAGTTATGTTTTTTGGGAAGAGGAGGGCCAACCCATGATCAAGAAGTTTGATAATTGCGGGTGGTTCTATAGTCTTCCTTTGGACACAACTGAGGTCATAAATTATTACAAGGAGCATACTACGGACTTACAAACCAATAAGGTAAAAAGATATGATTCGGGCCCTATACGAACCGGCCCACTCTTACGTACCGAAGTGACCAATTGTCATAGAGGCTTTCACTTTTATGATTCAGAAGGTGTCAGCAGTCAAGAATACAATCTACTTTATTTAAAAACCAATCGAGATGCTCCAAACTTAAATGCAGACTATAACAACGCATTGAAAGTAGTTCAACTAGATAAAAAATTAGACGCAATCATAGATAAAATGAACCCCCAATTTCGAAGACAAAATTTATAATCTATGATCATTGACCTACGAAGTGATACGGTGACCAAGCCTACCAAAGGCATGATGGAAGCTATTCTCAATGCCGAAACGGGAGATGACGTTTATAAGGAAGACCCCACGGTTAATAAGTTGGAAGCAAGGCTTGCAGCAATGTTTAATATGGACGAAGGTTTGTTCTTTCCAACAGGCAGTATGGCAAATCAAGCGGCCATTAAAATGCACACACAACCCGGGGAACAATTGATCTGCGACAAGTGGGCGCATGTCTATAATTATGAGGGCGGTGGTGTTTCTTTTAACAGTGGAGTTTCCTGCAAGCTCGTTGATGGTGATCGCGGAATGATCACGGCCCAACAGGTAAAAGATGCTATCAATCCTCCCGACTTCTATCACAGTCCGTTAACATCCTTGGTTTGTTTGGAAAACACCACAAACAAGGGAGGGGGAGCCTGTTATGATTTTGACGAGATGTTGCAAATTCATCATGTTGCAAAAGATAATGGTCTGAGTTTACATCTGGATGGTGCACGGTTAATGAATGCAATTGTGGCTAAAAAGGAGGACCCAAAAAAATACGGAGCGATCTTCGATACCATCTCTATTTGTCTCAGCAAAGGTCTTGGTACTCCCTTAGGAACAGTTTTGATAGGAAATAAGACCGTCATGCAAAAGGCAATGCGTGTGCGAAAAGTATTGGGCGGAGGGATGCGTCAAATAGGTTATATGGCGGGAGCCGGGTTGTATGCTCTCGATCATCATGTTGAGCGCCTAGCCGAAGACCACAAGAAGGCTAAACAGATCGCAGCGATATTAGAAGCACAAAATTATGTTCACAAGGTTGAGCCTACCGAGACCAATATTGTAATATTTTATCTTTCCGAAGGGATTTCTGAAACAAAATTTATGGAAGACCTCTCAAAGTTGGACATTAGAATTAGCAATATGGGGCAAGGGAAGCTACGTGTTGTAACACATTTAGACTATACCGATGCCATGCATGACCGTTTTTTGAATGTATTGAGTACTTACAATTAAACAAAACGTCTTTTCTAAAGTGCCTCAAACAGAGAACCATAATATTTGGGTATTGTAATGGGACATTGCGGTCTGTAAAATATCGTCCATGACATCCTGAAAATTACGCAAGTTGCAGAAACACTGCTTACTAACGTACTTGTTGAAGTCAACAGATTATTGAATTGTGATAAACGTGTACAAATGACTCACATTGTTTAGGCACCACATCACATATAGAGATAGCTGTTATTTCTTTGGAATATTCTTTAAGATCGCCAATACAAATTCCCAAAATTTTTGAGTGGAAGAAATACTCGCACGTTCATCCGGTGAATGCGCCCCTCGTATGGTGGGGCCAAATGAGATCATATCCATATCGGGATAATGTTGCCCAAGGATACCGCACTCCAATCCGGCATGACAAGCGGCGACGTGTGCTTTCTCACCATTCAACTTTGTATACAGCTCGTCCATCACTTGTAAGATAGGGCTATCCATGTTGGGGGCCCAACCCGGATAGGAACCTGAAAATTGCACGTCACAACCCGCCAACTCGAACGTAGCCTTTAAAGCATTTGCCATGTCGTTCTTTGAAGAGGCGACAGATGAACGCGTCAAACACTCAATTTTGATAGCACCTGCGGCAACAGTGATCTTTGCAATATTGTTTGAGGTTTCCACGAGGTCTTCAATTGCGGGGCTCATTCGGTACACCCCGTTATGCGCAGCGTACACAGCCCTGAGAAGTTGCTCTTGATGAGTCGCATCCATCACTTTTTCTGCGGAAGCGGAAGCGGCTTTAAAAGTGATGCTCAATCCCGGTTCCAACAGTTTGTATTCTGAAAGTATCGCCTCTTTTTGAGCATTGAACGCAAATCTGAAATCTTTTTCGTTTTCGGAAGCGATTACCACCAAGGCTTCGCTCTCTCGTGGAATAGCATTTCGCAAACTCCCTCCATGTATGGAGTGGATATGAAGATATTCTCGTGTAGCGTACAGCAAGCGATTCATTAGTTTGTTTGCATTACCCAATCCTTTATGAATATCCATCCCGCTATGCCCGCCCTGTAATCCCTTTACCGAAATCGTCCATGATTCGGCCGTTGAGGGACTCATTACTTCATCATACGTCCGGGTTGCAGTAATATCAACTCCTCCGGCACATCCAACGCCAATTTCATCATCCTCTTCAGTATCAAGATTTAAAAGGATATCTCCTTGTAACAAACCGCCTTTCAATCCCATAGCTCCGGTCATTCCGGTTTCCTCATCGATCGTAAATAATGCTTCCAGTGCAGGATGTTCGATGCTTTCACTTTCAAGAATCGCCATGATGGTGGCGACACCCAGACCGTTATCGGCTCCTAAGGTAGTCCCTCTTGCACGTACCCAGTCCCCATCTACATACATATCGATTCCTTGGGTATCAAAATCGAATTGGGTATCGTTGTTCTTTTGATGCACCATGTCTAAGTGAGATTGCATCACTACCGCTTTTCTGTCTTCCATTCCGGGTGTCGCGGGTTTTCGAATGATCACATTCCCAACCTCATCTTCTATTGTTTCAAGCTTCACACGTTTACCGAATTCTTTCATAAAGGCGATCACTCGTTCTTCTTTTTTTGAAGGGCGCGGCACTGCATTCAAATCGGCAAAATTTTTCCAAACAGCTTTGGGTTCCAAATTTTTTATGGCTTCGTTCATAGTATTATTAAAATATTACGCAAAGTTACAAGCTTTTATTACTTTTATAAAAGATTCACAAAATAGATTGGTTGCAAGATCTTCACCTATGACTAAAAACTTTTTAACGGGGATTCTTCTATGTTGTATTTCGGTGCAAGTTGCTACGCAAAACCTCTCTCAGGAACTCGACATTGTATTTTCAGATTTTGAACTGATGGGAATGTCTGTTTGGCTCTCGGTTGATAATAAAGAAACAGAGTATCATTTTGGGCTTCGAGATTTTGACCGCTCCTTGCTAATCACTCCGCAAACACATTACCGTATTGCCTCCGTCTCAAAAGCTTTTACGGCCTTGGGAATTTTAAAACTTTACGACCAAGGTGCGTTCGAGATGGATGATGCAATTTCGCCATATCTTGGGTATATGGTTGAAAATCCTTCCCACCCCGGGCTTCCCATCACTTTTCGAATGCTTCTTTCGCATACTAGTAGTTTGCAGGATGGAAGCGGATATGCCCCTTTTTTGGCGGCTACCTATTCGCAAGACCCAATTCCAAGCATTGCTGAGGTACTTATTCCGGGAGGGGTCTATTTTTCCTCCAATATGTGGCGCAGTGAATCGCCGGGGACCTTTTTTGCTTACAGCAATTTGAATTATGGTGTTTTAGGAACTCTTATAGAGAAAATAAGCGGAGTAAGATTCGATACTTTTATGAAGAATGAGATTCTTGTCCCCTTAGGGATTTCGGGTAGTTTCAATATTCAGGACCTCCCGGATATTAATGATGTGGCCGTATTATATCGCAATCAGGGTGGATGGCAACCTCAATACGACAACTATCAAGGGAACATGCCCCCACCTCCGAATCTGGGGAGTTATGTCCCCGGAACCAACGGGGTTTATTTCGCTCCCCAAGGAGGATTGCGCATTTCAGCTTCCGATACGGGAAAATTTCTTCGGTATTTGGCAACCAATGGAGGTGCTTCTAATTTGCAAATTTCAGAAGATACATTAATATTAATGAAATCCTTACAATGGGATTATAACGGAACCAACGGCGATATGTATTCAGGTCTTTTTAATCGTTGGGGACTCGGATTGCACCACGCAAATATCACTCCAAACGATGCGATATGTGAGTTTGGTAATTTCTCCTCGTTCTTGGGACACCCCGGTGAAGCGTATGGATTGATAAGTGATGCCTATTTTCTTGAAGAGTATAATGTTTCATTTTCGCTCCTTATTAATGGAAGTTGGAACGGATATCAAGCCGGGGCGGTATCATCCTTTTATACGGTGGAAGAGGCAGTGTTTTCGGCACTGTGTGATCACATAAATGAGCAATTATTCATCACAGACCTCCTAACCGACACTCTTAGCGTGTATCCGAACCCTGCTTCGGAAACACTGACCCTTGAATTGTCCAATTTTCAGCAAGTAGAAAAAATTACAATCACAAATGCGCTTGGACACCCTGTGCAGGTTCCATATTCCACACACACGACCGGCCGGGTATACGACATATCAACACTCGCTTCCGGCATCTATTTTTTGTCCTTTATGAATCACGAAACTTTCATCACTAAAAAGATACTCATTGAATAAGATACCTCGAGGAAAATTTTCATTTCGAAATCCGAAGTTATTATTGGCCCTTTTACTACCTGTGCAAATCATTTGTCTGCAAATATTGAGACATTACCCTCATGCCGTTGAAATGTATTACAGTCAAGGTATTTATCCTATCTTATCAAAGATTCCCAGATACCTTTTCGGATGGATCCCTTTTTCAATTGGAGATGTATTTTATCTATTATTGATCATCTTGGCCTTGCGCTGGATCTATAAGAACTATCATAGATTGTGGCGTGAACCTGTTTGGTTCTTTGTAGATATAACGGCGACCTTATCCATCATCTATTTTGTATTTACTATGGTTTGGGGGCTAAACTATTATCGGCTTCCGCTTCACACCACTTTGGAGCTTAGTAGTGATTACACGACCGAGGAACTTATACATACTACAAAGCGCCTTATTGCAAGATCTAACCAATTGCATCGTGAATTAGGCTATGCCGACAGTATTAAGATCGAGCTTCCATATACCCAAAATGAGATGTTCGAAAAATCGGTGAATGGCTATAAACGATTGGAAAAAGAATTTCCAAACCTCGCGTATGCTCCTAAAAGTATTAAAAAAAGCGGGTGGAGTTTGGGGCTAACATATATGGGTTACAGTGGTTATTACAACCCTTTTTCGGGAGAGGCACAGGTGAATAACCTTATAAAGACCTATAAGTTTCCTGTGGTGAGTTGTCACGAAGAAGCGCACCAAATAGGTTATGCACGAGAAAATGAAGCAAATTTTATTGCGACATTAGCAACACTGCACAATGAGGATCCCTATATTCAATACGCCGGATATATCTTTGCACTGAGGTACTGTATAAATGAGATCGCCAGAAGAGATATTGAAACTTACGACGCCATTTTACTTACTGTAAATCCGGGGATTTTAGAAAGCTATAAAGAGATGAGAGAGTTCTGGGCAAGCTATCAAAATCCGTTTGAAACCTTTTCAAAAACCTTTTGGGATCAATTTTTAAAAGCCAACAATCAATCGCAGGGTATCATGAGTTATAGCTATATGGTCGCCTTGGTCGTGAATTATTTCGAAGACAAACCTTTATAATGTTAAAATTCTTAAGAAGTTGTTAAAACCGGTCTCAGCTATGCCGTAAACTTAGTTGAGCTTCCTATATTTAAAACTTCTTAAAATTAAATCCTTCAAATGAAAAAAAGCTCTAGTATTCTCCTCGCATTCTTTTTTACATCGCTGCTTACAGCACAGGTCTATTTTCCTGAAAACGACGGTCTTAAGGAAAAGAACAACAATTATACGGCATTTACAAATGCTACCGTATTTGTTACTCCTGCCGAAGTGATCAAGAACGGGACCTTATTAATTCAGAACGGAAAAGTGATCGCTGTTGGAAAATCGGTGAACATCCCAAAAAATTCGGTTATTGTGGATCTTGACGGGAAGTATGTCTATCCTTCGTTTATTGATCCGTATACCGGCTTCGGAATAGAAAAACCAAAAAGAGCCGAAGGAAACGGCCGTTCCCCGCAGTATGAAGCAAGCAGGGAAGGTTATTATTGGAACGACCACGTGATGCCCGAAAACGCTGCGATCTCAAAATTTAAGTATGATAGTAAGGAAGCTGATGAATTTCGGAAGGCAGGTTTTGGTGTGGTTAATACACATATTATGGACGGCATTGCTCGAGGAACGGGTGTTCTCGTTGCTCTTAATGATACTCAAGGTGATGCCAACCGCATCATTGAAGATGCTTCAGGAAATTTCTTTTCATTCGAAAAAAGTGTTACCAGCAGACAATCGTATCCCGGATCTCTTATGGGCTCCATGGCATTATTACGACAAATGTATCACGACGCCGATTGGTATTCAAAGGGAAATGCGCCTACCAAGGACCGCTCTTTGGAGGCACTGATCGAAAACAAGAACCTAGTTTCTTTCTTTGAAGCAGGTAGTAAGTACAATAACCTACGTGCCGATAAAATTGGTGATCTCTTCAATATCAATTATGTGATCGTCGGGGGCGGGGACGAGTACGAGCTCATAGAGGACATTAAAGCAACCAACTCAAAATATATAATTCCGGTGAATTTCCCCGATGCCTTTGATGTTAGCAACCCCTATTTGGCCAATTATATTTCTTTGGAAGACATGCGTGCTTGGAATCAGGAGCCCATGAATCCGAAAGTACTTTCAGACAATGGTATTGTCTACGCACTTACCACGCACGAGCTTAAAAAGCCTTCAGAATTTAGTGAAAAACTGAACAAGGCATTCGACTACGGACTTAACAAGACCAAGGCACTGGAGGCACTTACCATTATTCCGGCGTCCCTCTTAGGGCAAAGTGATAAAATAGGATCCTTACAGCCCGGACGCTATGCCAATTTTCTGATAACCTCAGGACCAATCTTCGAAAAAGAAACCACACTTTACGAGAATTGGGTGCAAGGGCAGAAAAATGTGATCAACGATATGGACCAAAAGGACATTCGTGGTAGCTATAGTTTGGCTGCCAACGGAAAGAACTTTACGTTGACCATCTCGGGAGAAGCATCTAAACCAAAATCGGAAGTAAAATTGGGTGAAACAACGTACCCTTCAAAATTGGACTATTCCGGCAATTGGGTCACTCTTTCTTTCACCGATGAGGCCACCAAAGAGAGCTATATGACGTCTTCTTTGATCACTTCGGAAAGAGCCCCTTTTACGGGTAAGCTAATACTTCCCAACGGGAATGAAACTAATTTTACCGCTGTTAGAACCGGCGATGCTTCCGAAGCAAACGACAAAGAAAAGAAAGAGAAAAACAAAGATAACGCTCCGGAGATCGTTCCGGTGACCTATCCAAACGTTGGTTACGGTTTTGAGACCAAACCCCGCCAACAGGATATGTTGTTCAAGAATGCTACCGTGTGGACAGGTGAAGCCGAAGGTGTCTTGGACAACACAGATGTGCTGGTAAAGAACGGAAAAATCGTAAAGGTTGGAAAGAACCTTTCGGCGGGAGGCGCCACCGTCATTGATGCTACAGGAAAACACCTAACAGCCGGTGTGATCGATGAGCATTCACATATCGCCGCACTGGCGATCAATGAAGGAGGACATAATTCTTCGGCCGAAGTGACCATTGAAGATGTTGTAGATCCCGAAGATATCGATATCTATCGCAACCTTGCCGGGGGTGTGACTTCCATTCAGATACTTCATGGTTCGGCGAACCCCATAGGCGGTCGCTCTGCCATAATCAAACTAAAATGGGGCGAGAATGCCGATGAACTTATCTATGACAACAGTCCGAAATTTATAAAATTCGCTTTAGGGGAGAATGTAAAGCAATCCAATTGGCAAAGTTTTGAACGTTTTCCACAAACGCGTATGGGGGTGGAACAATTATTTGTAAACTACTTTAATCGCGCAAAAGAATACGATGCCAAAAAGAAGAGCGGGCAACCCTATCGCTATGACGAAGAAATGGAGGTCATTGCAGAGATCTTAAACGGAGAACGGTTTATTAGTTCACATTCCTACGTTCAAAGTGAGATCAATATGCTCATGAAGGTTGCCGAACGATTTGGATTTCGGGTGAATACCTTTACGCACATTTTAGAAGGATATAAGGTAGCCGACAAAATGAGGGAGCACGGTGTGGGTGGCTCAACCTTTAGTGATTGGTGGGCCTATAAGTTTGAAGTGAATGATGCGATCCCCTACAACGCTGCTATTATGAGTAACCAAGGGGTTACCGTAGCCATCAACAGCGATGATGCCGAGATGTCCCGAAGATTGAATCAAGAAGCAGCAAAGACTGTGAAGTACGGTGGAATGAGCGAAGAAGAAGCGTGGAAGATGGTCACGCTCAACCCTGCTAAATTATTACATCTGGACGATCGTGTTGGAAGTATAAAGGAAGGTAAGGACGCCGATCTTGTACTATGGACAGATCACCCGTTATCGGTATATGCCAAAGCCGAAAAAACAATCATAGAAGGTACAGTATATTTCGATATGGCCCAAGATAAGGCCAAACGTGAAGCGATCGCTAAAGAACGAAACAAATTGATTAAAATGATGCTCACCGAAAAGGAAGGTGGGGGAAAGACCCGTCCGCCCCAACGAAAAGAAAATATCCAATTTGAATGTGAAACCCTAAACTAAACGAAAATGAAAACATTACAGAAATTAGGCATGCTAATGGCATTGAGTATAGGGTTGAACGCATCAGCTCAACAAACCCCTGCTCCTGCTCAAACCGAAACGATCACAATAACCGGAGCCACTGCGCATCTCGGGAATGGAACTGTTCTGGAGAACAGCGTGATCACTTTTGAAGACGGTAAGATCACGATGGTTGGCGGACCTAGCAGTCCGCCAAAAGGAACCATCATTAACGCTCAGGGAAAGCACCTTTATCCCGGTTTCATCGCTCCGGCAAAATCGTTGGGTTTGGTTGAAGTTGATGCAGTACGCGCCACGAACGATCAAGATGAGTTGGGAGATTACATCCCTAACATTCGAAGTATTATAGCATATAATGCCGAAAGCAAAGTGGTGGAAAGCATGCGCCCAAATGGCGTATTGCTTGGCCAGATTGCGCCACAGGGCGGCATGATCTCGGGAACCTCTTCGATTGTGCAGTTTGATGCTTGGAATTGGGAAGATGCGGCTATAAAGGTAGACGATGGCGTACACCTCAATTGGCCCAGCAGTTTCCGGCGCGGACGTTGGTGGATGGGCGAGGACCGCGGTTGGAGTCCAAATAAAGAGTATTTGGAAGATATCAACACGTTAAAAGGGTTCATTGCGAATGCAAAAGCTTATGGAAACAGTGATGCTTCCTATGAAAATGAAGGATTTAAGAATATGCAAGGACTCTTTAACGGAACTCAGAAGCTATATGTCTATGCCAATGGAGAAAAAGAAATGATCGACGCTGTCTCTACTGCTAAGGAGAGCGGTATACAGCATGTTGTGATCGTGGGTGGCTATCAGGCACATAAGATCATTCCGTTTTTAAAACAAAACGATGTAGCTGTTTTGGTGCGTCATACACATTCCCTGCCTTTCATGGAAGATGATGATTACGATTTTCCATACAAATTACCCAAGTTGCTGGTCGATGGCGGTTTATTGGTAGCGATACAGAATTCGGATGCAGCGAACTTTCAAACCCGAAACCTTCCGTTTTATGCCGGACAATTGGTAGGGCAAGGCATGGATAAAGAAATCGCACTGCAGTTGATCACGTCCAACACAGCCAAGATATTAGGAATAGATGATACCTACGGAATGTTGGCACCCGGAAAAAGTGCTACCTTCTTTATTTCTGAAGGAGATGCACTGGATATGAGAACCAATAAACTTACCCATGCATTTATCGACGGAAGACAGATCTCCTTAGAAACACATCAAACCGAACTTTGGAAGCGCTATTCTGAAAAGTATTCCAGACAATAACCGGCAAAATAATAAAGCAACTCGAGTGAAATATCCCAAAATGGGACACCTTGGCAGCAATTTTTTAATTATGAGCAGTATACTCAGTTTACTCTACTATTTTTACATCTGCACCGGGAGCATTTTTTGCTACTGAAGCCATACCGT